>CAMTPA010000161.1 GCA_947074275.1 uncultured Bacteroides sp. | reverse complement strand
GACTGAAATTGTATTATCACCCACTGCTACAACTTGTAAGTGGACGGTAGAGAGTTTGACAGATGACACTTATGTGTGTATGACGCACGGTGTTTATCTTGAAACTGATAAAGGCAAAAAAATATATTTGGCTGAATGTAAACATTTGCCGATGGAACCTGAACGATTGACAATTTATTTTAAAGGTAGTAAGATTCGTTATGAAACGGTTTTTCCTGCATTGCCTTCAGATACAAAGCAAATTAGTTACATATCATCGTCTACATTTTATGTGAAAGATATTGTGTTGCCACATATTGTTGATACTTCTGCGAATACAGAGCAAAAGGTAGATCTTAATGCTACTCAAACAAGGTTATTGAATGATATTAAGCAATTCTTAATAGAGGAAAAGCTGAATCCATCAGTGGAAAATAATATTATTTATTTTGAACAAAAAGATGTGGTATATCAGGTTGAAGTATCGCCAAGTGATAATGCACCAATGTATGTAACGCTGGGTGCAAGTTATGAAGCGGCAGAATACAATCAAAATGCTCTTTTATATACAGCTGGTATTTTGAATAAATATAAAGCGGTTAAAATGTATCCATTTGGTGGAGGTATGAGCATTCAAAGTGAGATGTTGCTGAAGAATATCGAGCCATTTCGATTTGCTTTTCATCGTATTTTAAGTAATATAGAAGCTGTATCAGGTGAGTTCTCAGTAGCTTATGATCAAAGCTGTGAGGCATTAAAAATAAAGAAACTAACAAAAGATAATCAATCAGATGTTACGGTTTCATTTCCATCTATAACAAAGAAATCCGATGGAAAATGTTTTATTCGTAGAGTTAAAATCACTGACGAATACACAATATTAGAGTTTGAGTCATTCAATAACCAAGGCGCATCATCTTATCAATGGTGCAGTATCGATCAAAATACTTATTTAAAAGTAAATGGAATAAATTACAAAATGCTAAAAGCGGATGGAATTAGGATTGCACCCGCCGTTACATATTACCCTTCACAAGATTCCAGTGTAAAATTCACGTTGTATTTTCAACCTATCCCTAAATCGACAAAGTTGTTCGATTTTTATGAAAATGGTAAAAAAGGATGGTGGTTCGAAGGTATTAAACTTTAAGGATTATTGGGATAATAACGAGGATGTAGTATAAAAGGAAGATATGATAGGGGAGAGTTGGGGGTTTAAATTATACTCCCTCCCCTTCTGTTCTAATATTTTAATTGACATTGATATATGAATAAGTTTGTTTTTATAATAATAGCTCTCTTGATTTACTTCTTGGGCGGATGGATCGTAAAAGACATCGTGTTTTCTTCGGTAGACTGGTCGGGGGATACCACTTTGTATGATATGTTCTTTTATGAAACATTGATTTACTCTATTATTGCAGGAGTTATTGTAATTGGTTGTTTAATTAAAGCTGATAAAGAGAACGGCGCACCTTTGTATTTGATAATTGGTATGGCATTTGTCATCCATGGACAATACATACCAATTTGTCTTGGTCTCGTTGTGCTTTACAATTTGGTTAATTTGATTTGTATGATTTGGGCAATTTGTCTATTGCCCGATTAAATGTGCTCAACTTTTGCAATTGCATAGAGTAAAAAAGCCGTGTCGAAAATGAATCTCGACACGGCTTTCAATTTTATAAAGAACTTATCATTATTGACGGTAATAAGCTAAATCATCTTTATCGAACTTACGGATGAAGTTGAAATGCTTTTCAATTTCAGCTTCGGCATAGCGTACGTATACTTGTGCAGAAGTTCCAAAAAGTTCAGCATCCTTTGAAGCATCTTGCACCAATAAGTGTCCCATAATAAGGTGTGAGGCCATTTCTACTAAACGACGTGCAAAGAAATCGAGCAGCTCTTGGTCTTTCGCTTCTGTGATTTGAGTAACACAAGCCGAATATTTGCTTGCTAATGACTTCAAGCGATCTTGTAGACCTTCCATTTCGGGAGAAACGATTTGAGCTTCGTATTCCTTGATAGAGTTAAGGTATGCTCCTGTGGTGACATAACGAATAGCTGCTACAACCTGCAATTGGGTAGTTCCCTCGTAGATAGATGTAATACGTGCGTCGCGATAGATTCGTTCGCAAGCATAATCTTTCATAAATCCTGATCCACCGTGAATTTGTATACAGTCATACGTGTTTTGGTTGGCATATTCACTACCCATTCCTTTGCCAAGAGGTGTGTAAGAATCGGCAAGCTTCGCAAAACGTTTTTGTTCGGCACGCTCTTCTGGAGTGAGTTTACGCTCTTTGGCTATATCGTCCAATGCTTTGTAAATATCTACAAAACGAGCTGTTTCATAAAGAAGCGTACGAGAAGCGTCTAATTTGGCTTTCATCAAAGACAGAATTTCAGCCACTGCTGGGAACTCGATAATTGTTTTGCCAAACTGCTTGCGGTCTTTTGCATAGGCCAATGCTTCATTGTAAGCGGCTTGTGAGATACCAACCGATTGCGCTGCAATGCCTAAACGAGCACCGTTCATCAATGCCATCACATATTTAATCAAGCCCAATTTGCGATCGCCACAAAGTTCTGCTTTTGCATTCTTGTAAGTCAATTCGCAAGTAGG
>CAMTPA010000160.1 GCA_947074275.1 uncultured Bacteroides sp. | reverse complement strand
TGGGATTGAAGCAACTGTTGCCACCACCTTTGTAGGTTTTAAGAATATCACTGATATCGATACGGTCAATTATGCTATTTATCACTCGGACAGGATGGTTTGCGGGTACAAGTTCATCATAACTTGGAGGAAGAAGCATCAATTGATTTTGATTTTCTGATTTTATTGCTAATTTTGCCATAGTAACGAATTGGTTATAAGTTATTTGTGCAAATCTAATTTACAAAATTAATTCGATACAACAAAGGCTTTCTCTCTGAAATTCAGATGGAAAGCCTTATTTTTTTTGTATAATGGTGCTTAATCTGATAAAATTTAAACAAATCGAATTTGCTAAACGTTTTTTATGTTAAACTCCTTTTTGGAGTAGTAGACCATTGTTTAATACTTACTGAAAATGTTGCAGCATTTCGATATTGTAAAACGTATACTTGTTTTATCAACTCTTGTGCTTACCTTGTTGTCGTGCCAAAAAGGAGTGGTTCTGATAAACGGGTGGGATAATGATGACATAAATGAGAGCGGCTCTAATAATCAGACTGATAAAGACAAAGTTCAAATGAACTTTAATGCCACTCTTTTCAATCAGTTCACTCGTAGCTTGGCAGACACTACAAGTGCTATCGACACAGAACGTTTGGCCACAATCTATGCCTACACCGTTGGAAAAAATTCTACTCTATTTGCCGCTGTCAATTATAAATCGGAGTCGGTAGGGGCTTTGTCGCCTGTCACTTCACCTATGTATTTAGCTCCCAATACTTATAGTCTTTATGCGGTAGGTGTTAATGATGCAAATGCAGTTGTACCTACTTTTACTAATGGGATAGCAAATAATCTGCAAAATGGAATGGACTATATTTGGGATGGCATTTGGAATGTAGATCCTATTGGCACGCAAGACACCATTACTATAACATTTAAGCATTGTTGCACTCAGATGTTGGTAGACTTGGTAGTACAAGATGATATAACCATCAACTCTGTAACTTCGGTAACTATTTCACCTCCCGATACAACAAGTGTCGAATGGAGCTTATTTGATAGTGGTGCCATATCGCCTGCTACTTCTATAAACACTCATAACGCCGATAGAGTTTATATGGGATTTAAGAAAACGGCGTTCGGCTTTCGTTCGGCGTATGTAATGTTGCCAATCACAGTTGCCGAAAAAACCGATATACTTTGCGAGTTTGTTTTAACTATTGATAATGAATCGAGCAACCGCACCTACCAATTGGAGATACCAGTGTATGAAAACGCTATGAAAGCTGGCGTTGCATATTTGTATAATGTTACGCTTCAAAGAGATACGCTACTTTTTGACGGTGTAGATATGACAGATTGGAATGTGATTGATGTGAATGGTAATCCAATTATTCCAATACAAGTAGACTGATATGAACACGTGGCGAATTGTATATATGGTAGTTTTTATATGGCTTGTTTTTAGTTGCACTAAAAATGAGATTATTGTCATAGACAATAGGCCTGATATTGATTCGGCATATAACGACGATGTATTGATAAAAGGAGAAAATATAGTGAATTTTTCACCTCAGGTTTACAATAGCTATGTCAACACAGGATATGTTTCATCCGAAATGCAACCTTTCGCTAAGGGTAATAAGGCTCAAATATTCGTTTGTGTTTACGGAGGGGGCTTTATATCTTGGCCTATGTATCAAGCTTTGTCGGCAGGAACTCTTTCGCCAATAGAAGAACCTGTGGTAGTGGTAAATGGACTTTATGATTTTTATTTTGTGTCGGTCAATAGCCCCGACGACCCACCTGTGATGCGTTATAGTGAGGTGTCTCCTGTAAACAATGGCGTGGATTATGTGTGGTGCAAAGTGCATACTCAAATAGAGGCCAACAATACAAGTGTTCCTGTTCTTTTTACACACAGCACGGCTCAGATTGTTATTCAAATCAATAATCTTGATTCTCCCGGAATAGTAGATTGGACGAGTTATGCAATGCTGCAAGTGCCCGATACAACCAACATTGTATGGGGGTTGTATGATGGAGTACTGTCTCAAACAATTGATGATAAAAAAGTTCCTGCACAAGCTTTGTCTGCTGATAAAATGGTGATGTCGTCCTCTGCGCTGACTTCTACTTTGTGTGTGTTGCCTTTACAATACGAAGGAAGTATGGAAGCTTATTTAAGTTTAAGAATGCGCGATGTGACCACCAGCGATAGCATTACAGGATACAACATAAGTTTGGATATACCCGATAATGAATTGGTGGCAGGCACATCCTATCATTATACAGTAAATTTTGGGCGAGACACCATTTATGTGGGCGATGTAGAGATAGATTCGTGGATTGCAGTAGATTTAGAAGGTAATCCATTGTATCCTGATATAACAAAAGATAATTAGAAGATGAAACGGCTCTTTCCATACATAATACGCATTGTTCTGTTCGTGTCGCTTCTGGCTACGTGGGCTTGTAGCAAAGATTTGGTCTATGTGGTTATTGAAGAGATTCCATCCAAAGATTCTGTTGATTCTTTGAGGATGGATTCGATTTATAAAATAACCTCCTTTACTTGCAGCATTGCCAATATGAAAGATTACTCGTTTCAAAATCAGCATACAGAGTATTCTTGCTATTATAAACCAGTAGTAAAAGATAGTTATGTGAATTTATTCGCCTATCGGAAAGGTGAAGAACCCGGTGAAGAAAAGTGGAATTATTTTAGCGTTTATTATGCGCTCAAAAAAGGAGTTGTGTATCCACTATACAACTATATACAACTAAAAAAACACACTTATGTGTTTTATGCCATTTCAACCGATTGTGTGGGGCAAAATT
>CAMTPA010000159.1 GCA_947074275.1 uncultured Bacteroides sp. | reverse complement strand
AAAAATGGGATAAAGCCATTCAGCTTTATCCCACTCCCACTCTATACTATATTCAACAAAAAAATCAACCAAGCAATACCTCCAAATAACGAGCAATCCCTTCACTATCAGTAGCATCGGGTGCCCAAGGAGCAATATTATCGGCAATAATAGGAGCATAAGGTCCCTCTTTCACCTCGTAAATCACCGTACCAGGTTCTAAAACCACAATAGAATGCCACACCCCTGGCGGAATCTCAATACCATATTGCCCTTTAGAAGGATCCAGCAAAATCCTATCCAACACATTTCCATCGGCATCGAACGTGAAAGCCAACAAACTGCCACGAAGCACCAAATAAACCTCCTCCTTATCGGGGTTGCTGTGGCGATGAGGTGGCAAATAAGTGCCAGGTTCGAGAGCGTTGAGCAAACGATGAATGGGCGCATCCATCGAAGCGTGAAAATTGTGATTCATCCGCAAACGATCGTGCTGCTTGGCACGTGTACTCACATCGTCCAACAAGGCATCGGATATAATTTATATTTCAGAAATCTTAATATTTACGATTTAATTTCATCCTCTTCGGGCTTACGTTTGAATTTAGCAAAAAACTCCTTGCCAAACAAAATCCAAGCCACACTACCCGCTCCACCTAAAAACACAAAACCAATCAACAACATCGCTTTGCTGGGCTTTGCAGCCTTCAAAGGAACCGTAGCAGGTTGCACCACCGCATACACTGGAGTAATTTCAAGCACCTTTGCCTTAGCCATCTGAAGTTGTTGCGCCATTTGGTTGTAGATATTGAAGGCCAAATTCATTTCATTTTGCAAACGCTCCATTTCGGTGCGATAGCTACGCAAAACAATGTTTTGATTTCCATCAGTATATTGTGCATATTTTTGTTGTGCATCGTAATACTTCTCTTTAGCTTCGTTGTAAAGCACCTCCGTATACGCCAAATCGTGACGCGCTTTGTTAGTGCGATAATCGGTGATGTAACCTTGCAAGCGCTGCATAATGGTATCGGAAAGAGTAGCAGAAATCAAGGGGTCTTGCATCAACACATTTAATGTAATAATGCCTGTTTTTTTATCAAGTTCTACCGTGATGCGATCACTTAAAGCTTCAGCTATATCGGTTTCTTCTTGGGTCAGTTGAAAAGTATTTAAACCTCCATTGCTTTCTTCATCGTCTTCAAACAGAGAGATAGTCCATCCCAAAAGTTGAAAAGGAGCATCTGTAATGTATCCCCACCACGGTTTTCGTTGGTAATCATTAAGATAGACATAAAGAGTAGTATCTATTACTGCATCTTGGTCGACCACACGCACATCGAAAAGTTCCGTCAAAAATGGTACTGAACTAACAATATCTGGATACAATTCTGGATAAAGCGCATCTGCCCCGTTCTGTTCACCCAAATTTAGACCTGCCATACTTGCCAAAGCACTCATTCCACCCAAAGATGATTTTCCACTCGACTCGTGAGCCAACATAATGGAAGTGGAATACTCTTTGGGAATACTAAAAGCAACAATCAGCCCCACTACGACTGCAATGCCACACACCTTGAACACCAACTTTCG
The DNA here is from genome assembly GCA_947074275.1 of uncultured Bacteroides sp. Taxonomy (GTDB): domain Bacteria; phylum Bacteroidota; class Bacteroidia; order Bacteroidales; family Bacteroidaceae; genus Bacteroides. The sequence goes on along the minus strand of CAMTPA010000159.1, from coordinate 1,292 downwards.
TTGCGCCCACACCTTTTGCACCAACTCTATCAAGTCAACTTCTTGCTCTTCGGGCTGTTGGGGCGTTGTATTTTGATTTTGTATTTTGTTCATAACTTTAAGCTATTTAAATAAATTAACCATAGCAGCTACCACAGCAGCCAACGAAGCTGTAGTAGTACCCATTCCCATCATCTCTGCACCCGACATTTTTTTCTTTTCTTCCTTGCTGGGGATAATTATCTCGCAGCCCGGCTGTATTAGCTTGGAGTTTCCACGCTTCAAGCGCGATACCGTTCCGTTGAGATAGACCACATAGGCTTTTTTCTTTTTTGCCATATTACCATAACCACCCGCTTGATTGATGTAATAACTCAACTTTTGACCAGGATTATACAACACCGTGTTGGGATACATCACTGCACCGTTGATTTTTATCGTGTTCACATATTCGGGCACAAAAAGCACATCGCCTTCGCAGAGCACCAAGTCGTAATCGGATCCTGGATTGGCCAGAGCCTTTTCTAAATCAATACCAACAGAGTAGTAGTTGCCCAAATCCAACGAAGCCACACTGATGGAATCTTTTCCATCGCTCGAATTAGCTAAGCGAAGCACATCTCTTCTGCGTCGTTTCTCCTCGGGAGTCATTTGACGAACCAATCGCGAACCTTTTACATAGGCCTCGGGAGTCACCCCGCCTGATTTATTTATCAAGTCAGTCAAACGTTCGTTTTTAGTGGTCATCGCAAATTGGCCAGGAAACAACACTTCTCCACCCACTGCTACATTTTGTTGCCTGTGATAAGCCGGACTTTTACGAATGTAAACTTGGTCGAACGGTTCTAAATAAAAATTTTGTCCATCGCCAATCAGATAGCCGTCATTGAATTCAAACGAGAAAGTATGACCAATGGTGTTGCTCAAACCGGTATTTTTAGGATCTTTGATGCGACGCGCCACATCCACACGCGCCGTAGATGCTGCTTCGTTTAAACCACCCGCTTTCATCACCAAGTCCTCAATGGTCATATTGTTAGCAAAAACAAAAGTACCAGGACGTATCACCTCACCATAAACACTCAAAGTGCCTTCAGAAGTTAAATCGTGTATACTTGGAATGTAGAGCACATCGTTGCGTTGCAAAGGCATATCGGCCACAGAGCCATCCATAATGCCTTGTAGATCGATGGGAATCATATCCAATGTCAAATCATCGTTTTCGCGTTGCAACTGTGCTCTGGTAAGAAAAGCATCGCCACGCAACCCTTCGGCTTTTTGGATGAGCTTTTTCACAGTATTCACCTCGCCAT
>CAMTPA010000158.1 GCA_947074275.1 uncultured Bacteroides sp. | reverse complement strand
AATTGCCGAAAAGAGATAGCAAAAAAGAGTTTTAAAAAGGGATATTCATAATTTAGAAAATGCAAACCGATGGAGAAAGGAAAAGCTAACAACGAAAAAAAAAGCTTCAAGTCGTCTTTGAAAAGCATTATGGGAGGCGATGTTTTGGCTGGCGATTTTTTTCGCCGACAAACAGGACTTTTGATATTGCTGGTGGGCATTGCCATTTTTTATACGCACAACCGATATGCAGCACAACAGCAGCAGATTGAAATAGACAAATTGCGCAAGGAACTGATAGACATAAAATACGACGCACTGACACGAAGCTCCGAGCTGATGGAAAAGAGCAGACAGTCGCGCATTGAGGAGTATGTATCGCAAAAAGGTAGCAAGCTCGAAACATCTACTCACCCGCCTTATGTCATCAAAAACAAATAAAATCATTTATCAACGTAGAAAACAAGATTCGCCTTGGCTGGAAACAGAAAAAATATAATCAACAGATACTTCTTCATTGTGTTACTGATGGGGGTGGTGGGTTTTTGCATTGTAGTGAAGGCCGGCGTTGTGATGTTTGGCGAGCGTCAGTACTGGCAAGACGTGGCCGACCGCTTCGTGAAAGAGAACGTAGTGGTGAAACCCAATCGAGGCAACATACTATCTTCGGACGGCAAACTGATGGCAAGTTCGCTGCCCGAATATCGCATTTATATGGACTTCGTGGCTGGAGGAGAAAACAAAGACACACTCTTGACGAATCACCTAAACGAGATTTGCGAAGGATTGCACAAGATATTCCCCGATAAAAGCGCAGCAGAATTTAAGTCGCATCTACTGAAAGGACGCAAAAATGGTAGCCGCAACTACCTCATTTATCCGCGACGCATCTCGTACATTCAATACAAGGATGTGAAACGCTTGCCTGTGTTCAACCTGAACAAGTACAAGGGTGGTTTTCACGAAGTGGCATACAATCAGCGCAAAAAGCCTTTCGGGTCGCTTGCGGCACGCACACTTGGCGATGTGTATGCCGATGCCGAACAAGGAGCCAAAAACGGCATTGAGCTGGCCTTCGACACCTTGTTGAAGGGAAAAGACGGACTTACACACCGCCAAAAGGTGAAAGACAAATGGCTCAACATTGTGGATGTGGCCCCCGAAGATGGTTGCGACTTGGTGAGCACCATCGACGTAGATATGCAAGACATTTGCGAAAAGGCTTTGATAGACAAAATGCGAGAGATAAACGCCAACGTGGGAGTAGTGGTGCTTATGGAGGTGGCAACAGGTGAGGTAAAAGCGATTGTGAATATGACCAAAGGAAACGATGGCAATTATTACGAAATGCGCAACAATGCCATTAGCGATATGATGGAGCCGGGGTCTACTTTCAAAACCGCCTCGATGATGGTGGCATTGGAGGATAACAAAATAACCCCCGACACCGAGGTGGATACGGGAAATGGGATATTGCAAATATACGGCAGGCAAATGAAAGACCACAACTGGCATCGCGGCGGATATGGCAAACTGGATGCTACGCATATCTTGATGGTGTCATCCAACGTAGGTGTATCATATCTTATAAACAAACATTATGGCAACGACCCACAGAAGTTTGTGGACGGACTGAAACGAATGAGTATAGACCAACCGCTCGGTTTGCAAATATCGGGCGAAGGCAAACCCAACATACGAGGCCCCAAAGAGCGTTATTTTGCCAAAACCACCCTTCCGTGGATGAGTATTGGCTACGAAACCCAAGTGCCTCCCATCAACATACTCACTTTCTATAATGCCATAGCCAACAATGGCACAATGGTGAAACCAAAGTTTGTGAAAGCGGCGATACAAGATGGAATTGTGGTGCAGGAGTTTGAAACAGAGGTAATAAACCCCAAGATATGTTCGGACAAGACACTGACACAAATACGCGAGATGCTGCGACGTGTGGTGTATGACGGACTGGGAAAACAAGCTGGAAGTAAGCAATTTGCCGTTGCCGGCAAAACAGGAACTGCGCAGGTATCTCAAGGGGCAGCGGGCTACAAAACAGGACAAATGAACTACTTAGTTAGCTTTTGCGGTTTCTTTCCAGCCGATGCACCCAAGTATAGCTGCATTGTGTCTATCCAAAAGCCCGGACTACCTGCTTCGGGGGGTATGATGGCAGGAACCGTATTTGGCAAAGTGGCCGAACGAGTATATGCCAAAGACTTGAGACTGCCGCTAACAAGTGCTATCGACACGGCTACGGTGGTGATACCCGACGTGAAACCGGGAGAGATAAATGAGACAAAGAGAGTGCTCGACGGATTGAAAATATCGTCAAGACTTCCTTTCAATTATAAAACAGGAAAAGAGGAGTGGTGTTATTCGCGCCACGGCACGGATGCCGTTATTCTGGAGCATCACGACGTGATGCCCGAATTTGTGCCCAACGTGTTGGGTATGGGTGCAAAAGACGCTGTCTATCTGCTTGAAAGCAAAGGGCTAAAAGTACGCCTATCGGGAGTGGGAAAGGTGAAAAGCCAATCCATTCCGCACGGCACCAAGTTTAGCAAAGGGCAGACCATCCGCCTCCAACTGAATTAAAGTATAAACCAAAGATGTTCAATTCACATCCTCGAAAAAAATAGATCGTTATGCAGTTAAGTGAATTACTAAAACCCATTCAGCCCCTTTCGGTAGCGGGCAGTATGAACAAAGAAATTACCGGTGTGAACATCGACTCAAGACTTATTGAGGCGGGACATCTGTTTGTTGCCGTAAAAGGCACACAAGCCGACGGGCATAGCTACATTGAAGCGGCCATCAAAAAAGGAGCTACCGCTATACTTTGCCAACAATTACCCGAAAATCTTATAGAGAGTGCGACCTACATTGTAGTGGCAGACAGCGAGGCAGACACAGGCATAATAGCGACTCATTATTATGGCGACCCTACTACGAAATTATCACTGGTAGGGGTGACGGGAACAAACGGTAAAACCACCATCGCCACCTTGCTTTACGATACATTCCGTTATTTTGGCTACAAAGTGGGACTGATTTCGACCGTTTGCAATTACATTGACGGAA
>CAMTPA010000157.1 GCA_947074275.1 uncultured Bacteroides sp. | reverse complement strand
CTTTGGTTTCTACTCACGGGCTTGATATGAAAGAAGAGATTCGTCGTGAACGTACGTTGGAGCTTTATGGTGAAGGGTTCCGCTTGATAGACCTTTGTCGTTGGGGAATTGCCGAAGTAGAGTTAACTCGCCCAATTTGTACTTACTATGCTTCGTATGAAGGGGTAGACACGGAATTAGCTACAAGTGATAAACCCGGTTATCCTGGCACAAAGATTTATGATCCAAAAGTGTGGGCTGATTATAAGGTTACTGTTGATACCGACCAATCTGTTTACACGGCAGGTATGCCAAAAGTTAAAGTAGGCTGTTTGATTACTACTCCTGTAAAAGATAGAAACTTCTCTAAAAGAGATTATCTTCAAGCAATCCCAACCGATCAGATAGCACTGAACGAACAACTAACTCAAAACCCTAAATGGTAATAACGTAGTTATTCTTTTTGGTGAAAATAGCCGCAGTGATGCGGCTATTTTTTTTTGTAGTTTTTTGTTTTTTATCTATTGAGTACAAAACTACAATCAAGCGTATATATATATAATCTAAAGAGTTTTTATCTACTGAGGTGAGCTGTGAATAACTGATTACCTATAACAGACTATTCAACAGGACGTGCTTAGATATTCTGTTTTGTTTTCGAAATCTAATTTAATCAATCAAATATGCGTAAGTTACTTTTTATCTTTTGCTTTCTTTCAGTTCATCTCTCTTTTATGGCGCAAACCTTCAATGAGTGGTGCGACCCCACTGTCAATTCTGTCAATCGCAAGCCGATGACAACCAATTTTTTCGCTTACGAAACTGTTGAAAAAGCATTGGCAGGTGGTAAAGAGAAATCATCCAACTATATGTCTATTAATGGAAACTGGAAATTTAATTGGGTGAAGGAAGTAGCAATGCGCCCTACCGATTTTTATCGACTCGACTTCAATGATAAAGGGTGGGATAATATGCCTGTGCCCGGTTTGTGGGAGCTTTATGGATATGGAGATCCTCTTTATTCCAATTACGGCTATGCGTGGAAAAGGAATTTTAAAAATAACCCTCCTCACGTTCCCACCGAGAATAATCACGTAGGCTCTTATCGCCGAACCATAATCATCCCCTCTGCCTGGCAAGGAAAGCAGGTGACGGTTCACTTTGGCTCTGTCACTTCCAATATTTATCTGTGGGTCAACGGTAAATATGTGGGTTATAGTGAAGATAGCAAACTTGAAGCGGAGTTTGATGTAACTCCCTTTCTTAAAACAGGAGAGAATTTAATCGCTTTTCAGACTTTTCGTTGGTGTGACGGCACTTATTTCGAAGATCAAGACTTTTGGAGATTGAGTGGCGTAGGACGTGATTGTTATCTCTACGCTCGCGATAAACAAACTCAATTGGTAGATATACGAGTAACCCCCGACTTGGTAAACGCCTATCGAGACGGTGTGTTGGATCTTGATTTGGCTGTGAAAGGAAATGCCAATGTAGAACTTCAACTGCTCGATAATCAAGGGAAGGAGATTAAGAGAGTTAGTCAAAAAATAAATGGCAGCAAAAAAATAACAATGGAGGTGGCTGAACCAAATCTTTGGAGTGCGGAAAGCCCCTATTTGTACACGTTGCTGGCTACTCTTAAGAAAGATGAGAAGATAGTGGAAGCAATTCCTGTAAAGGTTGGTTTCCGAAAAATAGAATTGAAAGATTCTCAAGTTTGGGTAAATGGTCAACCAGTACTTTTTAAAGGAGTGAATAGGCACGAATTAGATCCCGATGGTGGGTATGTGGTTTCTAAGGAACGAATGTTGCAAGACGTTCAATTGATGAAACAAAACAACATTAATGCGGTTCGCACGTGTCACTATCCAAATGATAACTATTGGTATGAGCTTTGCGACCAATATGGACTATATGTAGTGGCTGAAGCCAATGTTGAATCGCACGGTATGGGTTATGGAAGTGGATCGTTGGCAAAGAATCCGCTATACAAACACACTCATCTTGAACGAAATCAACGCAACGTGCAGCGCAATTACAACCATCCTTCTATTATATTTTGGTCGTTAGGCAATGAGTCGGGCGATGGTGAAAACTTTGTGGCGTGTTATCAATGGATAAAATCGGAAGATAAAAGCCGTGCTGTGCAATATGAACAAGCAGAAACAAGAGCACATACCGATGTGTTCTGTCCAATGTACTACAATCACCAAAGTTGTGAAAAGTATTTGAAAAGTGAAGCAACGACCGACCAGTTGCCACTTATTCAATGCGAGTATGCTCACGCAATGGGCAATTCGTGTGGCGGATTTAAGGAGTATTGGGATATGGTGCGTAAATATCCTAAATATCAAGGTGGTTTTATTTGGGACTTTGCCGATCAAAGTTTGCGAGGTGTAAATGCAGCAGGGAACACAATTTATAAATACGGTGGCGATTACAACCCATACGATGCAAGCGATAAAAACTTTTGCAACAACGGACTTGTGAGCCCCGATCGCATTCCTAACCCTCATTTTGATGAGGTGAAATATTTCTATCAGAATATTTGGACAAAACCAGCCAATTTGGATAAAGGGGAAGTTTGGGTTTTCAATGAAAACTTCTTCAGCGATTTGGCTAATTGCAGGCTTGAGTGGGTGTTGCTTGAGGAAGGTATACCTGCGCAATCGGGCACAGTAGAACAGTTGGCTGTTGCGGCGCAAGACTCATCATTACTTGTATTGCCTTATGATTTGAGTATAATGTCACAAGACAAAGAGTTGATGCTGAATTTATATTTCAAGCAAAAAAACAATCAGCAGTTGATTCCAGTAGGACACGTTGTTGCTAAATCTCAATGGATGGTGCATAAGCCTACAAAAGAAAAAGAACAGTTTGGCAATCGACACACTTCCAATCAGCTTATAATACAACCTACTATTGATACCGATAACTCCAGTCGATTGAGGGTAAGAGGTGATGGCTTTGCTATTGATTTTAGTAAACGAAACGGCTATCTTTGTAAATACGACGTAGGCGGCACTTCTATGTTGAAAGACGATGGGCTATTGACTCCTAACTTTTGGCGCGCCAGCACCGATAATGACTTTGGTGCAAGTCTTCATCAAAAATACAATGTGTGGCAAAATCCTCAAATGGATCTTAAATCCTTGGATTCGCAAATGGTAAATGGTTTAGC
>CAMTPA010000156.1 GCA_947074275.1 uncultured Bacteroides sp. | reverse complement strand
TAACAGGCGAACAATATTTAGTAAAGGATGGTGACTTCTTAGATTTAGGGCATCATAAACTTCGCTTCTACCTCACCCCAATGGTGCATTGGCCCGAAACAATGATGACATTCGATGAAACCAACAACATTTTGTTCTCAGGCGATGCTTTCGGCTGTTTTGGCACATTAGATGGAGGCTTTATCGATACACGCATCAACACCGACAAATATTGGGATGAAATGGTAAGATACTATTCCAACATCGTTGGTAAATATGGTAGTCCAGTGCAAAAAGCCTTGCAAAAACTAAGCGGCTTGCCTATCACCACCATCTGTTCTACCCACGGGCCTGTGTGGACAGACAATATTTCCAAAGTTGGTGGAATCTATGACAAATTAAGCAAATACGAAGCCGAAGAAGGTGTAGTGATTGCCTATGGCAGTATGTATGGCAATACCGAACAGATGGCGGAAGCTATTGCCGAAGAATTGTCGGCACAAGGCATCAAAAACATTGTGATGCACAACGTGAGCAAAAGTAACCCATCATACATATTGGCAGATATATTCAAGTACAAAGGGCTAATTGTAGGTTCGCCTACATACAGCAATCAGATATATCCTGAAATAGAATCGCTTCTCTCTAAAATATTGGTGCGCGACATCAAGGGCCGCTATTTAGGAATCTTCGGTTCCTTTACTTGGGCAGGAGCTGCTGTAAAGCGAATGGGTGAGTTTGCCATAGACAGCAAGTTTGAAATTGTAGGCGACCCAGTAGAAATGAAACAAGCAATGAAAGACATCACCTACGATCAATGCGCCAACTTAGCACGAGCAATGGCCGATCGCCTTAAAAAAGATTGAAATTAAATTCTAATACGAAACACATTACTAACCCCCAAATAATCAACATTATGAGATTAATCATTCAACCCGACTACAAGTTGGTATCTAAATGGGCCGCTCACTATGTAGCTGCTAAAATCAGAAAATCTGAACCAACGCCCGAAAAACCATTCGTTTTGGGATGCCCAACGGGTTCGTCACCTCTTGGTATGTACAAAGAACTTATCGAATTGAATAGAAAAGGCATTGTATCATTTGCCAATGTAGTGACATTCAATATGGATGAATATGTAGGTCTTCCACAAGACCATCCTGAAAGCTATTACTCGTTTATGTGGAACAACTTTTTTAGCCACATCGACATTAAAGCAGAAAACACCAATATGCTCGATGGTAATGCGAAAGACTTGGATGCCGAATGTGAACGCTACGAAAACAAAATCAAGTTTTATGGTGGTATCGACCTGTTTATGGGTGGTATTGGCCCCGACGGACACATCGCATTCAACGAACCGGGTTCTTCATTGACCTCACGTACTCGTCAAAAAACACTGACCACTGACACCATCATCGCCAATTCACGCTTTTTCGATAACGACATCAATAAAGTGCCAAAAACTGCCTTAACAGTGGGTGTAGGTACAGTATTATCGGCCAAGGAGGTTATGATTATTGTAAATGGACACAACAAAGCTCGCGCATTGCGCCATGCCGTAGAAGGTGCCATCACACAAATGTGGACTATCAGTGCCTTGCAAATGCACGAAAAGGGTATTATTGTATGCGATGATGCCGCTACCGAAGAAATAAAAGTAGGTACATACCGCTACTTCAAAGACATTGAAGCAGAGTATTTGGATGCAGAAAAAATGATTTTATAAGATACAGCCAGTATTGGTTTTTTCTTTAAAAAAGAGGTTATTCATTTTGAAAATGAATAGCCTCTTTTGTTATACAAGTATAATCAAGCAGAGCTATTTGCAAAAATGCCGTATATTTGTTGGGATATTTAGACAATGTAAAATATAGATTTATCAAAAGGATATGAACTTTGAAAATTTAGATATAGACCAACGACTACTTGATGTATTGAGCGAAAAAGGCTTTAAAACACCTACCCAAATACAGAAAGAGGTTATTCCCGCTATTATCGACAAACGCGATGTATTTGCTATCGCCCAAACGGGAACAGGCAAAACAGCCGCATTTCTGATTCCCCTACTACAACGAGTATCTGCTAACACATCGGACAGAACAATCAATTCACTCATACTTGTTCCTACTCGCGAGTTGGCACAACAAATAGGGGCAGTGCTGGACGAACTAAATAAAAACATAGGCATCACATCTAATATTATTTTCGGAGGAGTTCCTATCGAAGAGCAGATAGAGAAATTGAAAAATGGTGCTGATTTAATAATAGCAACTCCAGGCAGATTGGTAGACTTAATAAAAAGAAAAGAGATAGATTTGTCACAAACCAATATGCTTGTACTTGATGAAGCCGACCGAATGTTGGATATGGGTTTTAGCGAAGATTTGTCTTTTATCGTAAGCAAACTACCAACAAACGTAAATACAATGCTATTCTCAGCCACAATGTCATTATCTGTAAAAACGCTCAGCAGCCAAATACTTAAGAATCCTTTTATAGCCGAAGTAGCAGAGGTATCTACTCCAACGGAACTTATAGAACAAACGGCGTATTATGTAGAAAAAATAAATAAAAACAATCTTTTGATAGAGTTTCTGAGAAAGAAAGAGGTCACTTCGGCAATCGTGTTTACCAAAACACGAAAGAGTGCCGATGCTTTGAACGAACATCTACAAGAAGCAGGCTTTATTTGCGACCGATTACATTCTGATCGCTCACAAGAAGCTCGTGACACAATTCTTGAAGCATTCAGAAAAGCAGAGCTTCCTATACTTATCGCTACCGACATAGCCGCACGTGGCATTGACGTATCGCACATTACACACGTATTCAATTTTGAGTTACCACAAGATGCTGAAACATACATTCATCGCATTGGACGCACAGGTAGAGCTGGGAAAGAGGGTTTAGCAATTACACTTTGCGCACCCGAAGAGAAAGCAATGCTTATAGATATACAAAAGCTAATGAAAAAATGTATTCCAATAATCCAAAACCATACATATGCAAATATTGCTCTCACCAAAGCATTGCAAGCAGCTGATGATAGAATAGCAGGTAAAAAAGAGAAAAATCGCTATAAAGGAAGTAAAGCCAATGGAGATTTCTTCAGAAGACAGAAATTGGAAAAAAGAAAGAATAAAAACTAAACTAAGGCTCTGTTCAATAGCCTTAGTTTAGTGTAGCATATCA
>CAMTPA010000155.1 GCA_947074275.1 uncultured Bacteroides sp. | reverse complement strand
TCTCTGACCTTTCTTGGACTAAGAAGGTGAAACATCCATCTGAATTTACTCAAATTGGTGCTGAAATCGATGTTCAAGTATTGGAAATCGACAAAGAAAACCGTCGCTTGAGCCTTGGTCACAAACAATTGGAGGAAAATCCATGGGATGTGTTTGAAACTGTATTTACAGTAGGTTCGGTACACGAAGGTACTATCATCGAAATGTTGGATAAAGGTGCAGTAGTTGCTCTTCCTTACGGTGTTGAAGGTTTTGCTACTCCTAAACACTTGGTAAAAGAAGACGGTACTCAAGCTCAAATGGATGAGAAACTTGAATTTAAAGTAATCGAGTTCAACAAAGACGCTAAGAGAATTATCGTTTCTCACAGCCGTATTTTCGAGGATGCTGCTAAAGCTGAAGAAAGAGCAGAAAAGAAAGCTGCTTCTGCTGCGAAAAGAACAACAAAGAAAGAAGATTCGGCTCCTGCTATCCAAAACCAGGCTGCTTCTACTACTTTGGGCGACCTTGACGCATTGGCTGCTTTGAAAGAAAAAATGGAAGGAAAATAATCGTTAAGATTCTTTCTGAATAGATAATAAAAAGGGTGCCAACAAATTGGTGCCCTTTTTTGTATTACTTTTGTTTCTATATGGAAAAGTTTGAATTGAATATCTTGGGATGTGGTTCTGCTCTGCCTACCACACGCCATTTCGCCACTTCACAGGTTGTGAATGTGCGGGATAAGTTGTATATGATAGATTGTGGCGAAGCTGCACAGATGCAATTTAGAAAATCGCATCTTAAGTTTTCACGGCTCAATCACATCTTTATATCACATTTGCATGGCGATCATTACTTTGGCATAATGGGGCTTGTTTCTACAATGGGATTATTGGGACGTACTGCCGATATTCATATTTATTCACCACAAGGATTGCAGGAATTGCTCCAAGCCCAGTTGGATTCATTTTATAACAAACTGGTGTTTAAAGTGATTTTTCACGTAATAGATCCCAAACAATCGGTTGTCATATTTGAAGACCGTTCTATTACCGTTACCTCTATTCCTCTAAAACACCGTGTGCCGTGCTGTGGATTTCTTTTCTCTGAAAAGCCTCGTCCTAATCACATCATTCGTGAAATGGTAGATTTTTATAAAGTACCGGTAAGCGAACTGAACCGGATTAAGAATGGAGCTGATTTTACAACACTTGAAGGAGTGGTTGTTCCCAACGAACGTCTGACCATCCCAGCTACGCCACCTCGCAAATATGCTTACTGCTCCGACACAATGTATAATGAGAATGTTATTCCTATTATAAAAGATATCGATTTATTGTTTCACGAAGCTACATTTGCCCAAACAGAAGAAAAACGTTCTAAAGAGACAATGCACAGCACAGCAAAAGAGGCAGCTACTATTGCTCTAAAAGCGAATGTGAAAAGATTGATGATTGGTCACTTCTCGGCACGCTACGAAAATGAAGCCGTATTGTGGGAAGAAGCGATGTCTGTTTACCCCAATACCGTGCTTGCCAAAGAGAACCTCTGTGTGCCAGTATAACAAGTTTTCAATTTAAAAACTTGTTTTATAGCAGATAACGAACTATCTTTGTAGAAGTTTATATAGAATGGGATAGGTATAGGATGAGGAAATTATTATCAATTGTTCTCTTTATTGCGTTATCTGCTCTGCCATATACTTCTATGACAGCGCAAGATAATAAAAAGGTAGAGGCTGCTCTCGATGAGCAACCTACTATTGCTCTGACTGTTTCGGCCGATACAATTAGAGTGCAGAATGCTATGCCTGGTTCTGTAATGGAAATCTATAATATCCTGGGTGTTAAAATTAACTCTTTTGTTATTGATGAGACTGATAAGACTATTACCTTGTCTTTACCAAAGGGATATTATATATTTAAGATAGGAAATATAGTTCGGAAAATGGTAGTAAAGTAAAAGTTACGCTTTCTGAATCTAAATACAAAATCCCCCGAATGTGACAATCGAATGAAATCCTATAATGAGAAAGAGGTATTAAGTCTACTTCAAGATGAACGTACATTGCGAAAAGGCTTTGAAATGATTGTTTCCCAGTATAGCGAACAGCTTTATTGGCAAATTCGTAGGATGGTACTCTCCCACGATGATGCAAATGATTTGCTTCAAAACACCTTCATCAAAGCATGGACTAATATTGAATATTTTAGAGCTGAAGCTAAGCTATCGACGTGGTTGTACCGTATCGCTTTAAATGAATGTATGACATTTCTGAATAAGCAACGTGCGCAGCAAATGGTAGCGATAGATGCTCCTGAAGCTGATGTGATTCAGAAACTCGAAAGCGACCCCTATTTTTCGGGAGATGACGTGCAGTTGAAACTTCAAAAAGCACTCTTGACACTTCCAGAGAAACAACGGATGGTATTTAACTTGAAATACTACGAAGAAATGAAATACGAAGATATGTCGGAGATATTTGGCACCACAGTGGGTTCACTAAAAGCCTCCTATCATCACGCTGTGAAAAAAATAGAGAAGTTTTTTGAAGAAGATAATTAAACCTTTTGCGTATTGTATAGTCTAACAAATAAAGAAGCGGAGGATATATGAAGGAAGAAGATGAAATATTGAGAAAAGTAGGTACAGGGAACGCCTTTAAGGTGCCCGAAAACTATTTTGATAATCTTACTTCTGAGGTAATGAGTAAACTGCCTGAAAAGGAAAAAGCTACACTCGTGAAGAAAGAACCGAGCAAATGGGAGAAGATGAAACCTATGTTCTATATGGCGGCTATGTTTGTTGGTGCAGCGTTGATAATAAAAGTTGCTTCCATTGAATTAGATTCAAATGTGTCATCAACATTGGCTCAAACCGAATATATAGATATGGATGTTATATCCGATCAATATATTAATGAAGCTGTGAGTGGTTCGATGATGGACGATTATTCGCTATACGTCTATCTGTCGGATGCAAGTAACGAATAAAATTAAACTATTTTTTTGACTGTGAAATGAAGAAATCGATTATTCTATTGTTATTGGTGTGCAGTTTTGTCTCGACAGCTTTCAGTCAAGATAAAAATAATCAGCAACGCTTATCTCCCGAAGAGTTTCGTGAGAAGCAACAGGCTTTCATAACAGAAAAAGCTGATTTGACTAAGCAAGAAGCAGCGAAGTTTTTTCCACTCTATTTTCAGCTCCAAGATAAAAAAAAGGAGTTGAATGATAAGGCTTGGTGCTTGATTCGCGAGGGTAAAGACGATAATCTAACAGAGGCTCAATACAATGATATTTTAGAGAATGTGTATGATACGCGAGTTGCAACAGCAGATCTTGAGAAGAGTTATTATGCCAAATTTAAACAAATATTACCTGCTAAGAAAATCTATTTAGTTCAAAAAGCTGAGATGCGTTTTCATCGTGAGCTAATAAAAGGAATGAATAATAGAAATGCAGGTGGCCGAAATACGAATCAAAATGCTAAAAAAGGCAACAAATAAAACAACGCTATAAGTAAATTATTTAAAGTTGACAATGTATTGCCACAACAATCAATTTAAGCTCCTGATTGTTGTGGCAATTGTCTTTTTATAGCCCTTGCTGAGGCTGTAATCTGAACTCTGTCCAAAAACATTTATCTTTGTAAAATGGATAGA
>CAMTPA010000154.1 GCA_947074275.1 uncultured Bacteroides sp. | reverse complement strand
CCAAGGGATTTTAAGTCCCTCGTGTCTACCATTCCACCATTCGAGCATCCGTAAAATAAAAAGAGCGGAAAACGAGACTCGAACTCGCGACCCTAACCTTGGCAAGGTTATGCTCTACCAACTGAGCTATTTCCGCATTTCTAAATAACGGGTGCAAATATAGAAGCTTTGATTGTTTTTACCAAATATTTCAATAGAAAATTTGAACTCTTACAGATTCTTCCTATACCTAACACCATTATACCATAAGCATCAACATCATTCAAATACCTGATTACTAAAACAGTATAAAACAAATCCCTCTTGCATTTCTTTCAGTAATAAAATATGGGGAAAAGACTAAAAGAGTGATGCAAAAGGGATGTTTTTATTTGCATCAGACAAAGTTATCGTCCTGTATTGCTTCTGCGCGAGCTTGAGCTGCTATTGCTATCCGACGAGGTTGAGTTGTCTGATGAACGTCTTGAGGTAGATGAACTACTGCGTGTGGAAGTAGAAGATGAACCACTGTTGCTACTACGTGTAGAGGTAGAAGACGAATTGCTACGTGTAGAAGTAGATTCGCTACGGCGGTTGCTCGACCCTGAGTTTGAAGAAGAGGATGAGTTGCTATTGCCACGATTGGAATTGCTGCTTCCACGATTGCTCGACGACTCACGATTGCTGCTACTATTGCTATTGTTTGATGGACGAGAAGAACTTGAAGAAGTAGAGGTAGAAGGGCGTGTACTTGCATTGCTGCTACTGCTACTACTTGGGCGTGTGCTCGAATTATTCATATTACTTGGACGTGTAGATGTGTTGGGGCGAACTGTCACCGAACCAAAATCGGAACGTCTGTTGGCTTGATACACGCGCTCATTTCTTACACTGTGGTTTCCACTGTAATAGCTATCGTGCTTGTGACGATTTTTATAATAACTATTTCCTGAGTTATAGGGTCGCCAATTTGCGCCACAATAGCTTTGATAATGGTGAGGTTTGGGATAATAAAAATGATTCCGATTCACATAGATATTATACACTCTAAAGCTCCAGTTCTTATTTGTCACATAGATTGGGCGATAGAAATAATCCATATTCATAAAGCGACGATACTGCGAATTATTGAGCACCCAGCGCAAATCATCGTTTCGCACGTCGAGCGCATCGTAATAGTCGTTCATAGCCCATTGATAGCCTTTCGCTACGTAGTCTATCGTGTTACGAATTGAATAAAGGAAATCAAAGTTGATTTCGTAAATATCGTTATACTGAGCATTGCTCAAGTTTAGTTCATAAGCCATTTTATCGGTAAGAAACCGAGTTTCTTTGCGCACTTTGCTTGTGCTCATACCTGCCATACACACACTGCTCATTGTGGTGATGCCGATAGCGAACAGAAATAAAATAATCTTTTTCATCATTGTCTATATTTAGTTGTTTATAATATGTCAGTTTTAAAATAAATATTTATCGAGCGTCCGAATGGGGTGCTACTGGCAATACAGGCTGGATAGGCGGTTGAACATCGAACGACTCCATAGCCGTCACTTTGCCATCAATAAAACGCACCAATATCACTCTCGAATCTCCCACGTAGGTGGTTCGTCTAAACTCCCACTCTTCGTATTGTCCTTCAAATCGGCGGTTTTCGGGACTTCCCATTATCTTCATCACCTCTTTAGAGGTCATGCCGGGAGTGATTTCCATTAACTTCTTATTGCTCACAAAAACCGAAGAACAGGCAGTGACCAGCACCAGCATCATGAATGTTCCTAAAACACGTATCGCTTTCATAGTCTTATGTTTTTATATTCGTTTTTATTGTTTCCGCTTTCTATATCACAAAAATAGGGTGAGAAAACTCCCCACCCTAATGAATCTCTCTATTCTATGATAGGGATTCCCCTATTGTGTTTAGGACTTTACTAACGATATGCCACCTTCGTGCAGAGTTATCAGGCGTTTTTTATAAAGGTCTCCCACCCCTTTCTTGAAGGTTTTCTTGCTCACGCCAAACGTATCGTAAATCAAGTCAGCATCGCTTTTGTCATTGATTGATATTGTGCCTCCTTCATCTTTTATATGTTGAAGCAGTACTTGCGCAAAATCATCCACCTTGGCTCCTCCTGTCTTTTGAAGCATCAAGTCTATTTTGCCATCTTCGCGCACTTGTTTCACATAAGCCTTCAGCTTCATTCCTGTGAAGAGGTCTTGAAATACTTCGTTATCGTAGATGAGACCCGCAAATTTGTTTTCGATGATTGCCTTAAAGCCCAAGTCGCTTTTTTGCCAAATCAAGATTTCTACTTCTTGCCCCGGTTTGTAGTCGGGAAAATCTTTTGAAAGATACCTGTCTACTTTTGCGGAAGCTACAATGCGATAGCTCTCTTCATCCAAGTAGGCATATACAATGTAGCTCTTGCCTATTTGCATTTTCATCTTCTGCTCTTTGAAAGGCACAAAAAGGTCTTTCATCAAACCCCAATCGAGAAACGCACCGAATTGGTTGACCCAAAGCACCTCCAAACAAGCGAACTCGCCTACTTGCACCAAAGGTGT
The DNA here is from genome assembly GCA_947074275.1 of uncultured Bacteroides sp. GTDB lineage: Bacteria > Bacteroidota > Bacteroidia > Bacteroidales > Bacteroidaceae > Bacteroides. The sequence goes on along the minus strand of CAMTPA010000154.1, from coordinate 1,535 downwards.
GAGCGTGGTGGCCACCATCCTTTCTTCATTGTCTAAGTAGAGAAACACGTGAAGCATATCGCCTATCTCGCATTGCTCGGGAACATAGCGTTTAGGCAAAAGGATTTCTCCCAATTCGCCACCATCCAAATACACTCCAAAATCTACCTGCTTCACAACTTCGAGGTAGTTGAACTTTCCTAATTCGAGGCTCATAATATTTATGTATTAAGTGATCTGTTTCTATAACAACAAACCTGCGAACAAAGATATGCCAAATTTAGCAGAAAGTCATTTATCTATTATAACTTTTCGTTATCTTTTACAACTATTTTCGATGAACATTCTGCCGCGCAAGCCGTTATCTTTGTAATCTGACAATAGATATTATTCATTTTTAAAACATATAGTTATGAAGTTTCTGACTGACGAAAAGCTGACGATTGTAGGAGCTGCTGGTATGATTGGCTCTAATATGGCTCAAACTGCCTTGATGATGAAGTTGACTCCCAACATCTGTTTGTACGACCCCTTTGCACCAGCATTGGAGGGTGTAGCCGAAGAGATGTTCCATTGTGGATTCGATGATGTGAACATCACTTATACATCTGATATAAAAGAGGCATTTTCGGGTGCTGCCTACATCGTGTCTTCGGGCGGCGCAGCTCGCAAAGCAGGAATGACTCGTGAAGACTTGCTGAAAGGAAACGCAGAAATTGCTGCTCAGTTTGGCAAAGACATTCGCCAGTATTGTCCCGATGTGAAACACGTGGTGGTGGTGTTCAACCCTGCCGATATTACAGGGCTTATCACGTTGTTGTATTCGGGCTTGAAACCCACTCAGGTGTCTACACTTGCCGCACTCGACAGCACTCGCCTTAGAAGCGAGCTTTGCAAATACTTGAAACTTCCTACCTCGAAGATAGAAAACTGCCGCACTTATGGTGGTCACGGCGAACAAATGGCAGTATTCGCTTCGACAACCAAAATTGAAGGCGAGCCATTGACTCAATGGATTGAATCGGGCAAGATACCGGGCGCAGACTGGGTAGACATTAAGCTTCGTGTAGTGCAAGGTGGCAAAAACATCATCGACCTTCGCGGACGCTCTTCATTCCAAAGCCCATCGTATTTATCTATCGAGATGATTGCAGCCGCTATGGGTGGCGCACCATTCTTGTGGCCTGCTGGCGTGTACGTATCAGATGGAAAGTTCAACCACATTATGATGGCAATGGAAACAGTTATCAACAAAGAAGGTGTACACTACAAAATGCCCGAAGGAACGGAACAAGAAGCAACCGACCTTGAAAAGAGCTACGAACATCTTTGCAAGCTAAGAGACGAGGTGATAGAAATGGGCGTAATCCCTGCTACTGACAAATGGAACACACTCAATCCACACATCAAATAAGTTTGTCAACTTCATTATAGATTGAGCCGGCTGCATTTTTATAGGTGCAGTCGGCTTTTTTTAATGCCATTGTCATCTATCTTGCTATTCATACACAGATCGGAAGAGCACACGTCTGAACTCCAGTCACGAGATTCCATCT
>CAMTPA010000153.1 GCA_947074275.1 uncultured Bacteroides sp. | reverse complement strand
CACTGCCTTCACCATCGCGCTCCCCACCAATGGTCCAATGAAGATTGATCATGTAGAGACGTTCATATTCATCATAGCAATTATCGAAGTTAAATTCAAATGCTTGCCGTGTGAAAAGTAAAATACTTAGTGTAAGCCCAAGCGTGATGGAGATAACCTTGATAATGTTAGCTCCCATACTTCGTTTCATCGTTTGAATAACATAATAAATTTGTTTCATATTTACTGTATTGTTTTTATTCTATAAATCTATTTGCAGATAGCGTGCCATAATTGTAATGTGTTTATATTTAGGTTATTAGTATTTTGATAGTGTTGTGATGGTGTCTAATAATTAGACAGTAGTGTGTGAAATTTAGACAATTTAAGATGAGGTATGGATTATTCTTATATATTTGCATTGTAAGCTAAAAAATGAAGATAATCGTTTTGGTTATCATACATAACGTTTTGTTTCATCGCCTTGAAACTAATTGGAAATGTATGAATGTGAAAATAGTCTAATCTATATTAGGAATAAAACAGTGTTCTTTCTACATTTGCGACAAATAGTCGAAAGAATGAAAACACGTAAAACAATAATTGTAGTTGATGATAATAAAGGAGTTTTGTCTGCGGTAGAACTGCTACTGAAAAACTACTTCGATAAAATAATACTACTGAACTCGCCCAATACTTTGATTGCTACCATTCTGTCTGCACAACCCGATATAGTATTGCTCGATATGAATTTTAATGGAGGTGTGAATAATGGGAATGAAGGGCTGTATTGGTTGCACAAAATCAAACAAACCCGAGCACAATTGCCAGTTGTTTTATTTACAGCTTACGCTGATATCGATTTGGCTGTGAAAGGAATCAAAGATGGTGCTTCTGATTTTATCGTTAAGCCTTGGGATAATACTCGATTGGTGGAAACATTATTGACGGCTATTAAACCTACAAAGCAAAAACAACTCAAAGCTGCGACTCTGCAAAATGCGATTTATTGGGGAGAGAGTGAGGCTATGGCTAAACTCAAAACATTGATTGAAAAAGTTGCCGCTACTGATGCGAATATACTAATTACCGGTGAAAATGGTACTGGTAAGGAGGTATTGGCAAGAGAAATTCATAGATTATCATCGCGTTCTATTCATGAGATGATTACTGTTGATATGGGTGCAATCACTGAAACACTTTTTGAGAGCGAACTATTTGGGCATAAAAAGGGATCTTTCACAGATGCACACGCTGATAGAGCCGGTAAATTTGAAATAGCCAATCAATCGACTCTTTTCTTAGACGAAATAGGTAACCTTCCATATCATTTGCAAGCCAAGTTATTGACTGTGTTGCAACGACGCAGTGTGGTGCGAGTGGGTGATAATGAGCCTCTACCTGTTGACATTCGTTTGATTTGTGCTACCAACTGCAATCTTGAAGAGATGGTTGCGCAGGATCGTTTTCGTCAAGATTTGCTTTATCGTATTAATACCATACACATAGAAATACCTTCATTAAGGCAACGTAAAGAAGATATTGTGCCACTTTCCGAGCAATTTATAAATCGCTTTAATCGACAATATGGTAAGTCGGTCACAGGGCTTTCGGATGAAGCTTGTCACAAGTTGAATAATTATACGTGGTATGGTAATATTCGAGAACTTGAGCATTGTATAGAGAAAGCTGTTATCATTAGTGATGATAGCGTCTTGACTGCCGATTGTTTTCATTTGCCACGCAAGGTAATTCCTTCTATGGAAAACGAAACCTCTACGCTCGAAGAGATGGAGAAGCAAATGATAGGGAGGGCTATTGAGCAATGCAATTGCAACCTGTCGGCCGTTGCAGCACAGCTTGGCATCACTCGACAGACGCTCTATAATAAAATGAAGAAGTTTAAATTGTAATCTTCAAGATGATGTTTATGATACGATTGATGAACCACCTTATTTTTGCACTACTGGTAGTATTGTTACTTTGTGTTTCTATCACGCTTTTTGGGGTTTTTGGCTACATTTGGTGTGGAGTAGTTTGTATGATAATGGAATTGTTTGCCATTCGATGGCTTTATCGTATTTGCAAGCAACCTGTTCGTAAGGTTGCTTTCTTGCTGGATGCAATTGATAATGACGATACGGCCATTCATTTCTATGAGCAAAATACATCCGACGATGTTTCGCAAGTCAATCGTATGCTCAATCAGATAGCACACATCTTGTACAATACCAAACAAGAGGTGGCGCAACGTGAGAAGTATTATGAACTGATACTCGACTTTGTGGATACAGGAATCGTAGTACTTAACACTTCGGGTGCTGTTTATCAGAAAAACAAGGCCGCTTTACGTCTATTGGCTTTACCTGTGTTTACCCACATCCGCCAGCTTGAACAAGTATCTACACAGTTAATGCAGTTACTCGAAAAAGCGTTGCCCGGCGACAAATTACAAGTGCAATTGGAAAATGGGCGTGAGGTAGTGCATCTTGCATTGCGTGTATCGGGTATTAATATAAAGAATGAAGAACTGCGTATTGTAGCCTTGAACAATATTAAACACGAATTAGACGAACAAGAAATGGATGCGTGGATTGGGCTAACACGAGTGCTTACACACGAAATAATGAATTCGCTTACTCCTGTAACGTCTATTAGCGAAACTTTATTAACGCTGTCCGACGCGAAGAGTGAAGAGATGAAGCAAGGCTTGGAAACTATTAGTGTCACAGGTAAAGGGTTGATAACCTTTGTCAACTCTTACCGTAAGTTAACTCGTTTGCCACAACCAGAGCCAGCTCTGTTTGATGTTCGCCCTTTTTTGGAGCGAATGATTCATCTTGCCTCTCATTTATCTATTCACAACAATATCACTATTCAGCTAACCCAAATCGACGATGACCTGATGTTATTTGCCGACGAGCAACTGATAGGACAAGTTGTAACCAACCTGTTGAGCAATGCTATTCAAGCTATAGATACTCAGCCTTGTGGCATCATCAAGCTAAAGGCCTACTGCGACGAACAAGAAAATGTAGTGATAGAGGTTTCTAACAACGGCCCTGTCATTGCTCCTGAAGTAGCAGCACAGATGTTTATTCCATTTTTTAGCACCAAAAAAGATGGATGTGGCATTGGACTAAGTATCAGCAAGCAAATAATGCGGCTAAATGGTGGAACATTGACCCTGCTGCCCTATACAAAGAAAAAGCAATTTACCACCTTTGTTCTGACTTTGAAATAAGCTATTAGAATTATATTTTAAGTACACTGTATTACAACCAATGCGAATTTCGTTTACATTCTATCATGTTGCTTGGTTGTATTCCTCTTCTGTAACCTCTTCAAGCCACTGTGCTTTGTTTTCGGAAGCTTTGGGAGTAATTCCAATGTGGGTAAACTCTGAATCGGGAGCCGCTCCGTGCCAATGAACTACATTTGCAGGAATGTTTACTACATCACCCACTACCAATCGCTGTGCAGGTTTTCCTTTTTCTTGATAATATCCTACACCTTCGGTACAAAGCAATATTTGCCCTATCGAGTGTGTGTGCCAACTGTTGCGCACAGAAGGTGCAAAGGTTACATTGTATACTTGGCAATCGTAACTTGCCTCTGCCGATAACATATTGAGCCACGCATCACCTGTGAAGTTCGGACCTTCAATCTTATTGCCAAGCCCCATTGTTGGCACACTGTTTTTTGTTGTTTCATTCATAATTACTTCTTTCTTGAGTTCAACATATAAATGCAACTATTGAGGTTGCGGACAAAGCATAAAGAAGAGATATATTTTTTTCAGAGAGGAAAGAGAGGCGATCCCCTCCTTCGCTCACTCTGAATGGATAAAAATTACTATCTTAGCTCTTGGCGTTCGTCCAAAGAAATCAAAGTTGCAGATGAGTAAACATTTAACCGTAGAGCAAAGGTATTCAATTTATACGATGTTGCAAATACCGATGACACAAAAAGATATAGCAGCGGCAATTGGAGTGCATAAGAGCACGATTAGTAGAGAGCTGAAACGTAACTGCGATATGCGTAGTGGCAAGTACATTATGGACTTAGCCCAACCGCAAAGCAGAAAAACGCAAGAGAGAAAAGCGGCACAAAGAGGTGTTTACCTTTCCAATGC
>CAMTPA010000152.1 GCA_947074275.1 uncultured Bacteroides sp. | reverse complement strand
TTTGTAGGCAGCAGAGAGAGTGCGTTGTTCCATCTTATGGAAAATCACCTGCACAATGTGTTTTCAAATAAAACAAGGCCAAATTCCACATCGCATCCTGATAGTAAGGGTCGGCATCACCTTTTTCTTTAATATCCTCCAATTGAGTAATGGCATTTTTTTTATCGCCTTCTTCCCATTGCCGCATCGCTACATAAAAAGAGCTACTCACAGCACCTCTCAAAGTATCTTCATCATCTGTATAAGATATATAATATTGGGTATAAAGCGTGTTGCACAGCTGATGTTCAAAATGTACCTTCAGTGAAACGGTGATAACCAATATGGCGGCTATCGAAGCAGGTAGCCACATAAGCATCTTATGAAAACGATGTTTGGGGTTGGCATTCTTTGTGCCTATATTCTTAACGTCTTCCTTACTCACCGCTTGTAGTTTGCCTACTAAAAACATATCTTCATCGCTTCCTCGCTCCTGTATAGCTTGTATCAATCCGAGGTGTTGATGAAGTTTCTTTTGCAACTCCACGTCCGACTGAACCGAACTTCTGAACTCTTGTTCTTCTTGCTCGTTCATCTCGCCTAACAAGTAGCGTTCAACGCTTTCATCAAAATTATGCTTCATATCCATCCGCTTTACGATTTCTATTTGCTAATATGCCATTAAGAATCACTTTTACTTTTTTGATGCACTTGTATTTGGTTGCTTTTACCGAATCGGCATCTTTATAACCCAAGCTATCTGCCAATGCTGCCATTGTGAGCTTATCGTAATAATAGCCAAAAAGCAAATCACGACAAGGGTTCTCTATATTTTCTACTACTTTATATACCAGCTCTTTATTCGTATCTATCTCTTCGGTAGCGAATAGGTTGTCAGCTTTTTCCCAATCAAACTCTCCTCTTTCTTGCAAACGTACATTTGCCGACTTAAAAAGATCGTTGGACTTGTTGATGCCAATGCGCAATAAATAGGTGAATAGAGATGAGTTTAGTTTAGACAGTCGCCCTGATTGTACATTTTCGTATAAGGCAACAAACGATTCTTGATAAATATCTTCTGCATCTTCAACACGCAGTTGGTCGTACCTACTGAGTAGGTAGTTGACGAAGGGTTTTTTGTTTTTATTGTACCACTCTGTGAGTGTTTGTATATTGGTTTCTTTTATCTCCATTTCTATTTCACATCTGAGATTGTCGACTCGATAACTGGATTTTGTTTGGATACTTTTTTCATCATATTTTTTACCTCTTCACTCCACAACTTAGGTTTTATCAAAGCGTGTGTTTTCCAAACCTGTGATAATGCGTACGATAATGGACCGCATTTCACACCATCACTCGTTTGTATTTCTCGATTGACTTGATATGATTTACAAGCACTCACAACGGTGAGTGGAGCAAGTACAACATCAGCAAGTAAAGGTACATCGACATAACGGCACATTTTCTCTTTGTTTGTCATCATATCGGCCAAATATTTTTCGGGCGATGAAGTGAAAGGAAAAGCAGTCCCTCTGACAACCATTTCATCAATTGTTTCTTCTCGTGTGCCCGATCCGCTATGACACGCATCCAGGGTTACGATAACACAACCTTCCTTGCCGAGCTTTCTGCGTAGGTCGATGAGGAAATGGTTTATCTCATCATCCCTCAAATGATTTTCACCCTCATACTCTCCTTTTTCGTACGTCATCAAGGCATCGTATGGTATCAATGCCTCATCCCATCCATCTGGCTCATCACCATTGTCGTCTTCCATCTGCTGTCCGTGACACGAGAAGTGAATATAGATAGCATCGCCCTTTTTCGCTCGCTTGGCAATGTTACTGAATTGCTTCAATATATTGCTTTTAGTGGCCTCTTCGTTTTCGAGCGTTTCTACTACAAAACCTTGCTCTACTAAAATGGGATATAAAAGCATTGCATCGTTTTCGGCGTGGATGCTCCACCACTCCGAACTCTTGGGATATGTGCCGATAATGAACAAGTATGCTTGATGAATTTGTGCATTTATAATTGTGATAAACACAAATAAACCGATATTTGTAGCGATAAAACGTTTCATTGGTTGCAAAAATAAAGATTTATTTATTTTTAAAGTATTTCTTTTTTGTATAATTTCGTATATATAGACTACGTTTTTTATGAAAATACACATTTCTTTACTCATTATTTTATTATTTCTCTCTTTGGGTGCAATGGCTCAGTCGGGTTCGAATATGAAAGAAGAAAGAGAAAAAGAACTTGTTCATAAATCTTTTATGGCAATATCTCAAAAAGATTATGATCTAACAGAATTGCTTGCTGACTCGATGTTCTATTTAAATCGTGACACAGCCATGCACATCGACATAAAACTATCTGTGCTAACAATGCGAACGCTCGATACCGGTGATGTGGAATGGGGAATAAAGAAATACAAAGAGATAATGGAGATTTCTCCTTATCGAATTAGCACGGATATGAACCTTGTTGCAGAGTGTCTTTATTTCTTTGACTGTTGCTTTTCAAAGATAAAGTACAATGATGTATTGTTGCCCTTTGCGTGGGATTGTGTGGCTTTAGCCAACTCAACCTTGAAGTTTTTTTTTGATAACAAGTTCTCACAAATGAATGAAGTGGAACGGTTGTCGTTGATAGAAAAGTATAGCTATGTGTACGATGAAACTTTTACAATCTATAAAAAATATATTGAAAAAGGATGGCTGACCAACGATATGATTCGAAACAAACTTGACTATACACTCTTCTGGGAAAATAAAACTCAATTCATAAACACACCGCTTATGACTTGTGATGTGATACAAAAACAACTGAAATCGGATGAATTGGCCGTTTTATTTGGCTATGTCGACATTGGTAATATGTTTTCTGTAGATGCCACGGTTATCTCTTCCGATACAATTTGCTACATACCGTCTACTGCAAATCGTGGAGATATATATTATATCTTGGATCCACGCGAGTTAAAATCTTTCGAAACTATAAATGAATCGGTGGAAAATATTTATAGCTATATGGATGGCTATTATTTTTTTTGGCAAAAAGTGTTCTCTTTATTCCCCAATGCGAAACGGGTTTATTATGCGCCTAATGGAGTCTTGGGGCAGATAGCCCACGATGCACTTTTGGTTTCGTGGGGTGATTCTGCTGTTTTGTCCGAGAAGGTAGAGCTGCTACGTTTATCGTCGATGGGGAATATGGAACAAAAAACAGCAGATAAAAAGCTACACGACATAGTACTCTTTGGCGATGTGAACTTTTACAACAAGCGAGTGGCGAAAACAGAGTTGGAACAATATGTATCAAGGTCTATTCACACACGTGCCGATAAGCTCCAACGTTTGCCCTATTCGCTCGAAGAGATGAATAGGTTGAGGCGGTTGTTCGATTCTAAACGAATAAAAAGTGGTGTATATACCAATAGAGAAGCCACCGAAAACGCCTTCAAAAAGCTAAGTGGGAATAGTCCACAAGTGATACATCTATCCACCCACGCCTTTTTTCTGCCCGATGCTTACAGCAAAACTCATTTTGATTTATCGACCGATCGTGGAGTTATGAAAAATGATATTATTCAGAATTACAATCGCAATTGTGGGCTGTTTTTATCAGCTTCGGGGTTGCTGTGGAATAGTGAGGGCGATGTGTTGCCCAACACCGATGATGGTATCTTGACAGCCGAGGAAATTGCTGAATTAGACCTGTCGAACACCGAGCTTGTAGTATTGTCGGCCTGCAACACGGGGATAGGACGCTTCGAAAATTACTATGGTGTTATTGGTTTGTGGCGAGCTTTTAAGAAAGCAGGTGTGAAAAGCATCTTAATGACGCTATGGGAGGTTGACGATCGGGCAACCTCTGAAATGATGGTTGTTTTTTATGAAGAATGGCTGAAAACAAACAACCTGCAAAAAGCTTTTCGTACGGCTCAAAGCGCGATGCGTGACAAATACAAAAGCCCTTACTATTGGGGGGCTTTTGTGCTGCTCGACTAAAAAAGTATTTTTAGCGAACCCACTTCCACACACTGTTCCTGCGCAGAAAAACCCCATTCTCTTCTTTAAAATCTTATAAAACCTCCGTAGAAAAAAGGATAAAACAGGTATCTAAACTTGGAATAAAGGTTTTATTTGTAAAAACAAAGGCTTTATTTATACAAACAAAGCCTTTGTTTACAAGAACAAAACCTTTATTTTAAGTTTGGACAGGGATTTTAGTAAGTTTAAACAGGGAGCTTAACAAGTTTAATCAAGTAACTTAATAAGTTTGGATCGGAAGTTACGAGTATGAGACATATAACCTTTCTATCCCGACGGTTCAGTATTCTAAACAGGTGCTTCTATAAGGCAATTATGAGTTTTTAGAAAAAAAGTCTATTTCTCCGTTTACCTTTCTGGGTGCAATTCTATTATAAATTAGCGATGGATTTTTTTGTTGTTTTTCTTGTGTCTGTGCGGACACTCCAAAAATATAAACAATGA
>CAMTPA010000151.1 GCA_947074275.1 uncultured Bacteroides sp. | reverse complement strand
TAAATTATGAATATCCCTTTTTAAAACTCTTTTTTGCTATCTCTTTTCGGCAATTCTCAGCTTGGCACTTCTCGATCGTGGGTTTCGCTCTATCTCTGCTTCGTCGGGCACAATCACTTTGTTATTTACCGCTCTGAGTGGAGCCTTCACGTTGCCAAAGAAGTCTTGTTCCATTTTGCCCTCCACATTGCCTGTTTTTATAATGTTTTTCACCATACGGTCTTCGAGCGAGTGATAGGTGATAACCACCAATCTTCCTCCGGGCTTCAAAGCTTCAATGGCTGCTTCAAGCATCTCTTTGAGTGCTTCCATCTCTTGATTCACTTCAATGCGTAGTGCCTGAAATACTTTTGCAAGCTCTTTTTTCTCTCTATCGCGGGCAAATAGTGGTTTTATCACCTCCAAAAAAGCGTTGATGGTGCGAATTGGCTCTGTGGCTCTGCTGCGCACGATGACCGACGCTAATTTGCGGCTGTTTTTCAATTCGCCATATAGGTAAAACAAGTCGGCCAAACGCTCTTCGCTATATGTGTTTAGCACATCGGCAGCTGTGATGCCCGAACGCTTGTTCATGCGCATATCCAAATCGCCGTCGAAGCGGAATGAAAATCCACGCTCGCTATCGTCAAAATGGTGTGATGATACACCCAAATCGGCAAGAATAGCATCTACTTGCTCTATATCGTGATAGCGCAAAAAGTTTTTCAAATAGCGGAAGTTGCTCCGCACAAAGGTGAAATAGGGGTTTTGGGGTATATTGCGCTCTGCGTCTTCGTCTTGGTCAAAACTCAGCAGTCGCCCACCATCGCCCAAGCGTGAAAGAATTTCTCTGGTGTGTCCGCCACCGCCAAAGGTAACATCCACATACGTGCCGTCTGGCACTATGTCCATAGCATCTACACTCTCTTTCAGCAACACGGGCACGTGATATACGGGCTGTTCTTGTTCTTCTTTCATTAATTTATACGTTAGCTTATATCTGCTTTGGCAAAATTACATATTTATCGAATACAATATGCACTCATACCCAAAAGATAGAGGCAAAAGTTATCAACCGATGTGTTGATAACCGGCTACCTGCTTTTAGGCTGATTAATATTGCTCTGTATCGCTGCCTTTTTTTCTTTGTCGCATGCTCTTTTCATATCGCGCAGCTGCAAGCTGATGAAGCGTGTTTGGCGCACGTTTTTGATGAACGAGGGGGCAGCCTTGAAGCAAATGCGCGACACCTGTATCTTGTCGGCCGTGCAAGCTTCGGGTGTTTCTACTCCTTCGCTTCGGATGGTGGGGTAGAAGTTTCCCAATCCGTCGATGCTGACCGTTCTTCCTTGTTTCAGGTGTTCGGCGATGATGCCCGAAAGCTGAGTGAGCACCGAGATAGCATCGCCGTCTTGCAACGAGCTTTTTTGCGACAACTCGTGTGCAATGCTGTTGCTGTCTATTGGCTTCTTCTGCAAAGCCTTTGTTGTGGCATAGTACAACTCTTTTACTGTACCGCTCGATTTATCCACCTTTTTTGTTACTACATAGTTTATTGCCATTGTGTATATAGTATATTGGTAATTAATATTTTATACATTATTAATGCTAAGTTATAATACAGGATATACTTTGTTATCTATAACAACATCCGGGTGTTGTACATCAAAACATCCGGATGTTGTGTATTAAAACATCCGGGTGTTTTATACCAAAACATCCGGGTGTTGTGTGTATTGAACTTTCAGCAAAGATATGCCAAAGAAAGTGAATCGGCAAACGAAATAAGCTGCATTTCTTCAACAACTCTTGCGAATGTTTGATAATCAAGTAGTACGGCTATTGATAAAATAGCTATTTTTGCCGATACGAAAACATACACCTCGTGGCCTTTCTTTAAAATATGGCAATGCTATGAATACAAAATACCGAATCGCTTGTCTCCTTTTGCTAATGTTGCACGTGCTTGGTGGCAGGGCAGAAAATTTTCTTTTCACCTCTCTGAATGCTTCCGATGGGTTGAGCGACAATCAGGTGCGCTACATTTTGCAACTGTCCGATGGCAGGATGGTGTTTACCACCAACGGCAACCTCAATCTTTTTGATGGTAGTAACTTTAAGTATCTGCATCGGAATGAAAAGCATATACACTCCATCGGTGGCTACGATGGGCATTATCGAATTTACCAAGAGGGCGACAGTTTGCTTTGGATTAAGGAAATGGGGAAACTGATGTGTGTGGATGTGCGCAGAGAAGTTTATGTGACTGATGTGGGGCACTACTTGCAAAGACGTGGTGTGATAGGTGAGGTAGACGATGTGTTTGTAGACGGCAAACGTCGCTTGTGGATTTTGCAAAACGGCTGTTTGAAGCAGGTAGATGGAACGCAGCAAATTGATTTGTACGCAGACAAAGGAAAGATTCAGGATTTGTGGGCCGATGAAACACGGTTGTATCTTTTTTACGACACGGGTGAGGTGGTGTGCTACAACTTGGTGGACGGGAAGGAACTGTATGCTCGCTATGCCTATGGCAACGATGAGCGTGCCTGTTTTGATAAGACTTCGTTGGTGGTGGCGAGTGAACGAGGATTCTATCAGTTGCGAAATGGAACGAAAGGAGGCCTTTTCTTTTTTGATGTAGCAGGGCAACAATGGAGTCGGCTGCTTGAGACGGATTATGTGCTAAACACGCTCATTGCATCTCCCAACGAAAAGATATACGTCAGTTGCGCCAATGGCATCTGGACAATAGATGCCCTTTCGGGCGAGAAACAATATCTGCCTGCATTGAAAAGTGTGAGCGGTGTGGTGTACGACACCGAGATAAGCACACTTTTCTTAGATAAGCAAGGTGGGCTTTGGCTGGGCACACTCAATAGGGGGTTGCTTTATTACCACCCTCGGCGATATAGGCTGTTCTACGTGGGGCGGTCTCATTTTCCTGACACTACAAAAGATATAATTGTGCGCGGCTTTGCGCAAAGCGAACAGGATGATATTTATGTAAATACCTCAGTGGGCTACTATAAATATATACAAGGCATCGAGGTTGAGCATAAGCTGGAAGCTGCGCCTTATGCAACACTCCCTACGGAGGTGAAGAGTTTGTTTGATAAGGAAGTTCACGATGGGTTGACGCTAACCGACCATCGTGGGTGGCAATGGGCAGGTACGCAAGATGGTTTGGAACTGCTGAAGCCGGGCGAGAGTGAGCCGCGTTTTTTTTATACCGAAGATGGACTGGTAAACAACTCTATACGAGCCTTGATAGGGGATAGCAGAGGGTGTGTTTGGGTAACTACCAGTTACGGTATCTCGAAGATTGAGGTTGACGACGAGGAAGTGAAATTTATCAACTACAACTCCTACGACGGTGCGTTGGATGCGGAGTATGTAGAGGGCGCTTCGTTTCAAACAAACGATGGAGTGCTTTGTTTTGGTGGTGTGAATGGCTTTAATCTGATTTATCTCGATGTAGATTTGGCAAACGGTGGTGGTCTGCTACCTATATTCACCGCGCTTTACCTCAAAGGCGAGCGAGTGGAGGTAGGAGAGAGTTACGACGGGCGAGTTGTGCTTGAACAGTCGCCTGCTTATACCGATAATCTTGTTTTGGGTCACAACCAAAACTTCCTCACGCTGGAGTTTTCGGCTGCCAACTACCGCAACCCATCGCAAACGTGCTACAAATACAAGATGCAAGGGGTAGATAGCGAGTGGCGCAATGTGACCAATAGGGCCAAAGACGGTGTAGCTACAATTGCCTATACGGGTCTGCCATCGGGTGAATACTGTTTCGAGATAATGGCGTCGGACAATTATGGTTGGGATGGTCGTGTGCGCCAAATACAAATAGTGGTGCTCACACCTTGGTGGCGCACTTGGTGGGCTTATCTGATTTATACATTGGTGGCGATAGGGATAATAGGTGTATCTATATACCTCTATCAAAAGCAAACCAAAGAGCGAATTGAAAGAAAACACAAAGAGGAGATTTTGCTACTTCGTATCAAAAACCTGATAGAGCAATGCAACTTGCTTGAAACGGAGAACAAACGGCAAGACGAACAGCCTGTATGCAAAGAAGAGAGTGAAGAGGTAGATGAAACGAAAAACCCCGAAGAGGCTGCGTTTATGGCTCGCGCTATCGACTTGGTGGAACGAAACCTGTACGAAACAAGCTACACGGTAGAGCAGCTTAGCCGAGATCTTTGTATGGACAGGACTGGGCTGTATCGGAAATTGGTGGCGATGGTCGATCAGACACCTTCGCTGTTTATCCGTAGTATTCGGTTGCAAAAGGCCGCTCAACTCATTGTGGAAGGCGAACTGACAATTACTGAAATATCAGATCGATTGGGGTTCAGTACTCCCAGCTATATGAGCCGGTGTTTTCAAGAGATGTATGGCTGCCGCCCTTCGGAATATGCTAAAAAGAGAGATAAATGATGCTGCGGCTTGAAGTTTCAACATAGTTGTTTGTTGTTTCAACATAGTTGTTTGTTGTTTCAACATAGT
>CAMTPA010000150.1 GCA_947074275.1 uncultured Bacteroides sp. | reverse complement strand
AGCACTTGCTTCCAACGCCAACCACGTATCAAGTGACTAAACACACCAAAAAACAGCGAAAGCAACATCCACCACCAATTAGTACCATACAGCAGTATTTCTTTTACTCTTGAAAAGTCAAAATCTCGATATACCCAATATAAAACAAATCCTCCAAGCAGAAGTGGCAATATGACTTTTAAAGCCTTTTTTATCAGTTTATTCATCCTAATTTCATCATTCTTCGACTAAAAGAACTACCTTTGTTGACTGCAAATGTAATTACATTAGTTGATAAATGAAATTAGTAAAGCCTAAAAAGTTTCTGGGACAGCACTTTCTAAAAGATTTGAAAGTAGCCCAAGACATCGCCGATACAGTTGATGCTTGTCCCGAACTTCCGATTTTGGAAGTGGGTCCGGGTATGGGAGTACTTACTCAATACCTATTAAAAAAGAACCGCGAAGTGAAAGTTGTTGAAATAGACTACGAGTCGGTGGCTTATTTGCGAGAAACCTATCCTGTTTTAGAAAACAACATCATCGAAGACGATTTTCTGAAAATGAACCTAAATCGCCTTTTCGATGGAAAGCCTTTTGTCTTGACAGGCAATTACCCATACAATATATCGAGCCAAATATTTTTTAAGATGCTCGACAACAAAGAGCTAATCCCATGCTGCACAGGAATGATTCAAAAAGAGGTAGCAGAGCGTATTGCCGCAGGGCCAGGCAGCAAAACGTATGGCATACTTAGTGTGCTAATACAAGCGTGGTATCGGGTAGAGTATCTGTTCACAGTGAGCGAACACGTGTTCAACCCACCCCCAAAGGTGAAAAGTGCCGTGATAAGAATGACACGCAACGAAGTGACTGATTTAGGATGCGACCCAAAACTATTTAAACAAGTAGTAAAAACCACATTCAACCAACGCAGAAAAACGCTTCGCAACTCCATAAAGCCTATTTTAGGTAAAGATTGTCCATTGACAGCGGATGTATTGTTTAACAAACGACCTGAGCAGCTTTCTGTGCAAGAGTTTATTGGCTTGACTAATCAAGTAGAAGAGGCACTGAAAACAATCAACCAATCAGCAAAAGAGTAAACGCACTATCAATATTTCTACATAGTTATATTTTTGATATGGAAATAAACGAGGAATACATTGCCACCGTAAAAAAACTCATTGAACAGAAAAACGCCGACGAGGTGAAACGTCGATTGACCGACCTACACCCTGCCGATATTGCGGAGTTATGCAATGACCTCAATCCCGAAGAAGCACGATTCGTATATCGACTGCTCGACAATGAAACAGCCGCCGACGTATTGGTAGAAATGGATGAGGACTCTCGTAAAGACTTCCTTGAACTACTACCTCCCGAAATCATCGCAAAGCGTTTTGTGGATTATATGGATACGGACGATGCCGTAGACTTGATGCGTGAGCTTGATGAGGAAAAGCAAGAAGAGATTTTATCGCACATAGAAGACATCGGACAAGCTGGAGATATTGTTGACCTTTTGAAATACGACGAGGGCACGGCAGGTGGTTTAATGGGTACTGAGATGGTGACCGTTAATGAAAACTGGAGTATGCCTGAGTGTTTAAAAGAGATGCGGCAACAAGCAGAAGAGTTAGACGACATCTATTATGTATATGTAATAGACGACGATGAACGTTTGCGTGGTATTTTTCCTTTGAAAAAAATGATTACTTCTCCATCGGTATCAAAAGTGAAACACGTGATGCAGAAGGAACCCATATCGGTACACGTAGATACACCTATTGATGAGATAGCCCAAACCATAGAAAAATATGACCTTGTAGCAATACCTGTTTTAGATAGTATCGGACGCTTGGTAGGGCAAATTACGGTAGACGACGTGATGGATGAAATTCGCGAACAGTCTGAACGTGACTATCAATTGGCATCAGGTCTTTCTCAAGATGTAGAAACAGATGATAATGTACTTCGACAAACCACCGCACGCTTGCCGTGGTTGCTCATCGGTATGCTGGGGGGGATTGGCAACTCTATGATTTTAGGCAACTTTGATGCAACCTTTGTAGCACATCCCGAAATGGCTCTTTACATCCCACTCATAGGTGGAACCGGAGGAAATGTCGGAACTCAATCATCGGCTATTGTAGTGCAAGGTTTAGCAAACAGTTCACTTTCATCAAAAAACATTTTGAAACAGGTGGCCAAAGAAGCGGTAGTTGCACTAATCAATGCAACCATCATTTCATTATTAGTGTACATATATAATTTTATACGCTTTGGCGCAACAGCCACTGTTACTTACTCCGTATCCATCAGCTTATTTGCCGTTGTAATGTTTGCTTCTATATTTGGCACGTTGGTGCCAATGACGCTTGAGAAATTAAAGATAGATCCAGCTATTGCAACGGGTCCATTTATATCCATTACAAACGACATTATAGGTATGATGCTTTATATGGGTATCACTGTTTTGTTGTCATAAACGAATTAGTTTATAAAAAAACATTGAAAATATGTGTGAAATAAAAAAAATATTTTATTAATTTGTAATCTAATAGAAATCAAGGAACTCTATACCCGATTTTCCTAAAAAATGAATACAATGATGGACTCTCAAGACACTAACCAACCTATGACTCAAGGTGAATTAGAAGAAGTAAAAAAAACTGTTGAGGTAACAGAACCTCAAACAGAAATCCAGACTGAGGAAAACTCTTTAGAAAAAACAGCAGAAACCTCGCCTCGACTTAATACTCAGCAAGCTATATTGGATAGATTAAAAACATTGGCGGAGGATGCTGAGAACGCAAATAAACAAGAGCTGGATTCCTTGAAGCAATCTTTTTATAAAATACACAATTTAGAGCAAGAAGCCAAGAAAAAAGAATTAGCAACCGAACAGGAGGAGAGTTCTGAAGAGCCTCTATTGCCGGAAGATGCCCAAGAGGTAGAATTTAAGAACCTAATGACTACCATTCGGGAAAAAAGAAATGCGCTAACAGCCAAAATAGAAAAAGAAAAAGAGGATAATTTGCAAGTAAAGCTTTCTATTATCGAAGAGCTTAAAGAACTTGTAGAACTACCTGAGGATGCTAATAAATCATATACTGAGTTTAAAAAACTGCAGCAACAATGGAACGAAACAAAACTGGTTCCACAAGCTAAAGTGAACGAGCTTTGGAAAAGCTATCAACATTATGTAGAGAAGTTTTACGATCTACTAAAGCTTAATAACGAATTTCGCGAATATGATTTCAAAAAGAATCTTGAAATCAAACTTCACTTATGCGAAGCTGCCGAAAAGCTTGTTGACGAAGAGGATGTAATATCGGCATTTCATCAATTGCAAAAACTTCACCAAGAATTTCGTGATACCGGACCTGTATCGAAAGAACTACGTGATGAGATATGGGCACGTTTCAAAACAGCATCAACTGCAATCAACCGCCGTCATCAACAACATTTTGAAGCTCTAAAAGAGGTAGAACAGCACAACTTAGATCAAAAAACTGTTATTTGCGAAATCGTTGAAAGTATTGATTACAATGAACTAAAGACGTTTATTGCGTGGGAAAATAAAACCGCAGAAATCATAGCATTGCAAAATAAGTGGAAAACCATTGGTTTCGCTCCACAAAAGATGAATGTGAAAATCTTTGAAAGATTCAGACACGCTTGCGATGATTTCTTCAAAAAGAAAGGAGATTTTTTCAAATCGCTCAAAGAGGGAATGAATGTGAACCTTGAAAAGAAGAAAGAATTGTGCGAAAAGGCTGAAGCCCTAAAAGATAGTACAGACTGGAAAGCTACCGCTGAGGCATTAAGCAAACTTCAAAAAGAGTGGAAAACCATTGGCCCTGTTTCTAAAAAGCATTCAGATGCAATATGGAAACGCTTTATCTCGGCATGTGATTATTTCTTTGAGCAAAAAAACAAGGCCACTTCTTCGCAACGTACAGTTGAGCTGGATAACCTGCAAAGCAAAAAAACTATTATTACAAAACTTTCTGCCATAGACGACTCTATATCAGCAGAAGATGCAGATAAACAAATGCGTGAATTAATGAAGGAATGGAATTCTATCGGACACGTTCCTTTCAAAGATAAAGACAGACTTTATAAAGAGTATCACGCTTTAATTGACCAGTTGTTTGAACGTCTCAATGTCAGTGCATCCAACCGCAAACTGAGTAATTTTAAATCTACTATATCAAACCTACAAAATGGCGGTGGACAACCTCTTTACAGAGAGCGTGATAAATTAGTTAGAGCCTATGAGAACCTAAAGAATGAGCTTCAAACTTACGAGAACAATTTAGGTTTCTTATCCTCTTCATCTAAAAAAGGAAACAGCCTTTTAACTGAATTAAATCGCAAAGTAGAGAAATTAAAAACAGATATTGAGTTGGTAGCACAAAAAATCAAAGTTATCGACGAATCAATTAAAAACGAAGAGTAAAACAATGTGATATACAAAAAGAGCATATTCCGATGGAATATGCTCTTTTTGTATATCACATTAGATCGGAAGAGCGTCGGGTAGGGAAAGAGTGTTAAGATTAGTGTAAATCTAGGTGGTCGCCGTATACTTAAA
>CAMTPA010000149.1 GCA_947074275.1 uncultured Bacteroides sp. | reverse complement strand
TTGGGATCGTGTTCAGCGAGAGTTGGAACAGACCAATCCTGGCTTCTCTAAAATATAACATTCAGGCAGATATGGTGAACAAGCCACTTCCTCCTTTGAACCCCGGCACAAAAGAACCACTCAAAGCAGAAGATTTGTATCCTATCTTTGCTGAAGAACTTTGCAGACAAGAGGTGAACCAAACAGACAAATGGATTGAGATACCCGAAGAGGTGCGCGAAATGTATAAATATTATCGCTCCACCCCACTTGTGCGTGCTTATGGTTTAGAAAAAGCTTTGGGCACACCAGCTCACATTTATTTCAAGAACGAGAGTGTTAGCCCAATGGGTTCTCACAAACTCAACTCGGCAATACCACAAGCCTATTATTGCAAGAAAGAGGGTGTTACAAACGTAACAACCGAAACAGGTGCAGGACAGTGGGGAGCTTCATTAGCGTATGCTGCCAAACTCTTCGGTTTGGAGGCAGCTGTATATCAAGTGAAAATCAGCTACGAACAAAAGCCTTATCGTCGTAGCATTATGCAAACATTTGGTGCGCAAGTAACTGCTTCGCCATCAATGTCTACTCGTGCAGGAAAAAACATTTTGACTGAACACCCCAATCACCAAGGTTCATTGGGAACTGCCATATCCGAAGCTATCGAATTGGCAATGAACACTCCCGGCTGTAAATACACTCTTGGCTCTGTATTGAGCCACGTGACGCTACACCAAACAGTAATCGGCCTGGAGGCTGAAAAGCAAATGGCTATGGCAGGAGAATATCCTGATATAGTTATTGGATGTTTTGGCGGTGGTTCTAATTTTGGCGGTATTGCTTTCCCATTTATGCGCCACACCATTCTCGAAGGAAAAAAAACTCGCTACATTGCAGCCGAGCCAGCCTCTTGCCCCAAATTAACTCGTGGACAATTCCACTACGACTTTGGAGATGAAGCGGGTTATACTCCCCTATTGCCTATGTACACTTTAGGACACAACTTTGCACCTGCCAATATTCACGCAGGTGGTTTGCGCTATCACGGCGCAGGGGTTATCGTTTCTCAACTACTGAAAGATGGTTTGATGGAAGCAGTCGATATTCAACAATTAGAATCGTTTGAAGCAGGTTGTCTATTTGCTCAAGTTGAAGGTATTATTCCAGCTCCCGAATCGTGTCACGCTATTGCAGCTGCCATACGCGAAGCGAATAAGTGCAAAGAAACAGGAGAAGAAAAAGTAATTTTGTTCAACCTTTCGGGACACGGACTAATTGATATGGCTTCATACGATCAGTATTTATCGGGCAATTTAGTCAACTACTCATTGTCGGACGAGGACATTCAAAAAAACATTGATGAAATTAAAGAGTTAGTATAACCTCTCAATTCAATGTATAACAAAAAATCGGATATGGTTATTAAGCACCATATCCGATTTTTTGTTTGTGTGCTGTACTCAAATTTATCTGATAGAAATAATAAAGGGGTATTACCTTTATCAGATATACCCCTTTACATCACATAGAAACTACAACTATCAATAGCCGTTTGTTCCGTATTCGTCCGCATTCTCTATTTGGCTCAAGAATGTGAAAGAGATAGGACGGAGATAGTTTTTAGCAGTAAAGCTTTCGGCCGCACGTGGATTGTATTGCGCCAAACGATCTTCGAATGCTTTATGACGTTTTAGCAATGCCCAACGACTGAACTCACCACAAAGCTCGCGAGCATACTCATCAAACACATCGTTTTGTGTAGCAGTAGACAATTGCATATGAGCAGCAAAGTCCGCTTCACTGCGACAGGCACGTTTACGAAGCACGTTCAATTGTTCAGCAGCTACGCCGCCATTGCCCAGCACCACGTTAGCTTCGGCAGCAATCAAATAAACTTCGGCCATACGCATAATGAACATATCACCTGTTTTACGTTGCAAATTACCACCATTGAAGCCACCTTCAAAATTGAAGTTGAATTTGTTTAAAGAAGGGTATTGCGTGTAAGTATTGGTATTATTTGCATCAATAAATGTAGTAACATATTTACCCGTAGAGTCAAAAAGATCGTCAATGTTCACACAAACATAGCCACGTTTTGCTTTTTCTTCGGCAGTCAAAGGGTCTTTTGAAAGATAGAGCACAAAGCGATTTTCATCTTCATCCAATGGATATGGATTTGCATATACATTTTTCACTTTTTGTAAGTTTGCAACATTGCCCGAAACATCACCTTTAGGCCATACAGAAGCTACGTATTGGTTACCACCATTCGTTCCGACATTTATTGCATCTACATCTGTATATGGATAGATTTTACTTCCTACAAAACTTGCATCAATACCATATTTTGTACACAATGCTTCAGTAAGAGTAATCGTTGCAGCTGCGTCATCATAGTTTCTCCAACCAACTTGTGCCATCGAGAACAACGAGAATGCAGTGGTGAAAGAGTTTTCCCAACGTTTGTCGTAAGTTGCATCAAAACAATCAATCAAATACTTAGAAGGGGCATAAAGGTTGTTGTTTACGCGACCATAAAAATAGTTTTGTCTGCTGGCTACTGGATAAATATCACTTAACTGATTGGGGTCACAAAATGTATAAGTAAACAATGTGTTAGAGTTGTATCCATAAAGATAAGACTCAGTACCTGCTTGTGGACCAGAAGCAACAAATAACGCTTCCAAATTGCCACGGTTATTTGCCTGATTCCACACATCCGCTACATCATCATATAAGTAAGCACCATAAGCTGTTTGGTTGGCAATCAAATCTTCAGCCACTACTTTTGCGCGTTGCCAGTAAGACACACCATCTTCTGTCAATCCTTCACCCGCACCTTGTGCATATGCCCTTGCCAAAAGTCCCAGAGCAGTTTTCTTTGTAACACGCGCATAGTTGTTGTCCATAGGTGTCACACCTAAATCCTCAGAAGCGTCTTTCAAATCAGCAACTATTTGTGTATAAAGATCCTCTATCGAAGAACGAGTAGGGTTCATTATTGGACTTTCTGACGACTCTGTTGTATTCAAAGTGACATTGCCATAATGTGTCACCAACACCAAGTAATAATATGCACGTAAACATTTTGCTTCCGCTACCACAACTTTCAGCGTATTCATATCACCGCTGGTCACTTCGCCAGCACGATTGATTACTGCATTGCAAGTATTTATCATTGAATAAGCCTGCGTGAACAGTTTGTTTGTACCATTTGTACTGGTAGTGAGCCCTTCATAATAGAACAATTGCTGCGTATTGGTCTTGTTGTTTTGAGTTAGCCAAATATCTGTACCAGCCTCTGCTACCGAAAGATAATCGGAAGCAGAAAATAGTTGTTCGTAGAGAGGAGTGTAACAATAAGTGCCCAACTGCTTTAAACCTTGCACAGTTTTCAGTTCTTCACCCCCTGATATATCACTTGGGTTGTATTCATCCAATCCACAAGAAGCCATTGTGGCAGACAAACAGGTAAACATCGCTATTTTATATATCAATTTTTTCATTGTTTTTCGTTCTTTAAAAATTAGAATGACAAGTTTAATCCAAATACTAATTGTTTAGTCAATGGATAGTTGAAGCTACCATTCATCTCAGGATCATAATCTTTCAACAAATGACTCTTAGCAATCACCAATGGATTGGTCAATGTTGCGTAAACACGGAATTGGCTAAATCCAGCTTTACTCATCAAACGTTGAGGCAGCGTATATCCCAATGTAATGTTTTTAATTTTGAAGTACGATCCATCAACATAGTTCAACGAAGCATATCCTGTATAGCTATTGATAGAGCGACTTGCATTCAATGCAGGGAAATCATTCGATTGATTATCTTCTGTCCAGTAGTTGAAATAAGTAGGGAAGTTACCAACGCCAGTTGGATCATAATATCCCATCATATCGTATTTAATCATTTGTCCCCAACGCATAAACATATAGATAGTCAAATCGAAACCTTTATAAGTAAATCGGTTTTGGAAACCCAATGTCCATTTGGGTGAATTGTGGCCAATCACCTGATTGTCATTCTCGCTATACGCATAAGGATTTTCAGAATTGTAATAGATAATATTACCATCGCCGTTGGTCAATGGCTGACCATCATCACCTACTTTATAATATTGTCCTGTAGCCGATTTCACCATATTGGGAACATTGATTTTAATATCACCAGGTGAGCATCCAAAAGCAGCGGCATCAGCAGCCTCACTTGTACCCCACATTCCATCTATTTTGTACGCATAGAATGAGTTAACAGGATACCCAAGGTTCAACCAATAATCAGAATTAGCATTCTTAATGTGGTCGGCAGTGCCACCAATCAAAGAAGTAATCTTTTCGTTATTGTATGTAAATGTCAACGAGCTATCCCAGGTGAAATCACGATTTACGATATTGTGCGTGTTCAAAGCCATTTCCAAACCCTTATTTTTAGTTTTAGCAATATTTCGAGTCATCGCATATTGATTAGAAGCATTGTAACCACCATTAACCACAGGGAGACTTTGAGCCCAAAGAACACCATCTGTTTTTGTGATAAAATAGTCCATTGTCAAATCGATTCTACGATTAAAGAACGATAAATCAAGCCCAATATTAGTATTATAGGATTTTTCCCAAACTACATTTTGATTTGAAATGAGACCGTTGCAAAACCATTCAACTCTAAAATTATTCATCTTTTGTACG
>CAMTPA010000148.1 GCA_947074275.1 uncultured Bacteroides sp. | reverse complement strand
CTCTCTGAAATTATATTCCATAGCGATAATCCTTTTGTTTATAGTGATTTATATTAATCTGATTGATAATTTGGGCAAAAATACATCAATATTTTCAGATAATGGTTTGATAGGAGTAAAAACTATATTTTTGCTGTACTTGTTTTGCCAAAAACAAAACTCCTTGCAACGGTGTTTTTTAATTTATATTCAGCAGACAACTCTGCTTACTTAAAATACATCCCAATTATGAAAGGTTCAGAATTTGCCAAAGGGCACGCATTGATGTTTATCGCTACTGTGTTTTTCAGTTTCAACTTCATTATGCTCAAATATATGATGCCCCACTGGATGAACGGGTTCGATGCTACGTTTTTCCGCATCGTGGGTGCAATGGTGTTATTTTGGATTTCCTCTTTCTTCATTAAAAACACCCCCATCGACAAGTCCGATCATTGGACACTCTTTTTTAGCGGCCTATTCGGGTTGTTTCCCTTTATGGTGTTTTTCAACTTAGCACTTCAATATAGTTCGGTCATCGACGTTTCCATCATAATGACTACCCCACCCGTGTTGGTAGTTATCATCACCGCCTTGGTTGATAAAGAAAAAGTATCATTTCAAAATGGTTTGGGACTATTTCTTTCTATCGGTGGTGCGGTGTTTCTGATACTCATCGGCAAGTCGCACGCTGCTTCGGGGCGTGATATGATAGGCAACATTTATGCGGCTATTAGTTCGATAGCTTATGCTTATTATCTTTTTTCACTTCGTAAATGTTCAAGCAAGTATCATCCTGTTTCGCTTCTTCGTTGGGTATTTTTGGCAGCCTCCATCGGAGCTATCCCGTTGGGCATTGTGTTTTTGGGTAAAGCCCACATTATGCACCACCCCAGCACCGATGCCATACTCATACTTCTATGCATCATCCTGTTTCCCTCTTTCTTGTCGTTTTTGCTCATTCCGCAGTCCATCAAGCGCATCGGTCAGCAGTTGGTGTCTATGTATCAAAACCTCATACCTGTGCTTGCCACCATCCTTGCCATTCTCTTCAAAATGGACAAGCTCTATTGGGATCAGCCCGTAGCCATTGTGGTGATACTGATTGGTGTCTACATCAGTTCGGTGGCGGTGAAGCGTGCCAAAGATGCGCAGCGATTGGCGCAGGGGAAATAGTGAGGCGGAGAGGGAGGATTAGTCTTGCTTGGCTTTAGGTGTAAATTTTATTTTTATACGTGTGTTTCGGGTCAATAAATCCCTTCTTTTCTATTGTTACTTATAGTCCGTTGTATGAAAGTCGACAATTGTATAGTTTTGCTTTTTTACTTCGTGTATGGATATCAAAGAAAAAATAGGTTTTAGATTACGCGAATTGCGTACGAATAAAGGATTGAGTCAAGAAAAATTTTCGTTTGAATGTGGACTTGATCGAACTTATATTGCGAGTATTGAGCAAGGAAAACGAAATGTATCTATTGCTAATATAGAAAAAATAGCTAAAGCATTTGATATGTCTATTTCTGACTTCTTTAACTCTAATCTATTTGAAACATTATGAATATACATCGTTTTGAAAGTTTAATTTTATCCGAATTAAAATATGTAACTGAAAGTATTCTAACTAAAAATGCAATGCCCAATATTTCTGCAAAAGCAAGAGCAGGTGCAGAAATTAGCGATTTGCTTGAAAAGCAGTTTGTGATTGAGACTCAAAATCATACCTATTTTAAAAAATCCCAATATTCGCCCGAAGGTGCAACAAAAAATCCTTGGGACGCAATGACCTATTTTTGTATAAAAGGGCACGAAGAGTTAGTTTGGATTGACTTTAAGGCAGTTAAAGTATCAAGTGCAGATAGCAATCCCGATATTGGCACACCAGATAAAATCATTAATTTAATAAATCAGGGTTATTTCTACTTGGCATATATCTTTGTTTATTATGAAGAAACCGAAAATGGATTGAAATTTGTAAAAAATGAAGATGATGAATTGGTTAAAATTTATTTTTTGAAAGATATAAATGCAACTTTCCGACGAAACCCTAAAAACCAACTACAAGTAAATATTTCAGCACAACCACAAAACCGCACTCGTGCCGAATTTATCAATATTTTGTTTGATAAAATAGTAGAAAGTCATAAACGACAAATCGAAATATCAGAAAAGAAGCTTAAAGAAATAGAGGATAGTAAAATAAAAAATAAGCTGTTGATTGAAAATGAGAAACAAGAACAACAAATCAAAAAGATTTAATTTTCTTTTCTATTGTTCTTATTTGCGAAATATCCAAATTGTAGTAATTGTATATCAGCTTGTTGATACTGGATATACAACTCTCCTTTTCGATGCCATTATCGTAAAACTGCTTACACAAACAGCCTATTTCTTGTTGTAAATCAATATCTTCAGGAATAAATATGGAAGATAAATCACCTATTTTTATTTGTGGTTGCTTTCCTTGTGAAAAACGAATGATGCTCATTTGTTGTGCATAATAAGTTACAAAATCGGAATTTAGAAAACCGCATAAAAAGTAGAGTATATCAAGAGATTTTTTTGAATTATCACGAAATGAAAATACATATAAGCTGTTGTTGGCTGCGCTCTTTTCAAAATCGAGTGTGGCAATTATCTCTTTGGCCGATTGCCTAATAAATATTTTAGGATTGTCATAAATAGCTACTTCACCCAAGCCGATGCGTTTTTTGTTCTTTACTCCTTTTTTTTCTAATTCTATTTTTAATTCGTTGTTAATGCTATCTTGCAAACACTTATTGTAATAAAAGTATTTTGTAAATGATAGCTTTCCAAACTTTTCCGACAACGATTTAGAGCCTTGGTAATAAGGGTAAATATGGCTCTTATCTATAAAGCACTCTTTAGGAAAAGTAAACTTCTCTTCCATATTGAGCAACATTACACAAGTGCGTAGGTTTTTCTTGGGAAATATTTGTAGCAATGTTCGATCTTTCTTTTTTTCTATCTGATTAAGAATTTGCTTAAACACTCTACATCCATTGTAACGGAATTTATACTCATCATCTTTTTTGTTCCAATCGGATTGTGGAATGAATTGGACGGTTTGTGTTTTGTTATCTGTGATTTTTACATTATTGATTGTCGATTTTAATTTGGTTAATTTTAAAATAATCTGCCCACTTGCCACTTCAAAATCAGAGATATTTACTTCCAGCTCATTGATAGTACTATTTTCTAATAAGTATTTTCGTGTATATTGATAGGCGGTTTCAAAAAATGAAACATCAATTATAAAGCTTAGTTTTCCGCCTGGTTTAAGAATATCAAGTGAGTGCTCTAAAAATAGCATTACAAGATTGATCTTACCATTTTTAACGCTTGCAGGAAACTGATTATAACTTTGTAGATAATTAATGCGTTGTTGTTCGTTCTCTTTTTTGTCGCGTCTGCCATATAAAGTGACATAGGGTGGATTTCCAATTACATAATCGAACTGGGAATATAAAGTTTTAAATGGCGACTCAATAACTTCAGAAAATAAAGAGATATTGTTTACTGAATTTTTAATTGTAAAGTCTGCAACTATTCCATTAAAACTGCCTGCATATTCTTTTTCAAAAAGATAAAAGTATAATTTTTTGATATTCAACTTTGTTCTTTCAATCATTTCTTTCTGAACATCAATAAAATAAATATTATTGGAAATAAAAATAGATATTAATGTTTCATCTGGGTTTTGCTTGTAAATATCTATCAATAACTTTAAGATGAAGATGCCTTGTCCACAGGCTGGTTCAAGGATTTTCTTTGAAAAAATATTATCAGAAATATCTATGACGTTTAATATGTTTTCAATAGTTGTTAAAGAATTTGTTAGAAAAACACCTTTTTTTCTTCGATTTTCTTTGTTCAATAACTGCTCATAGCAGCTTTGATTGCAAACTACTTCATTTAGATAATCAAAAATTTGCTTTTCTGTTTTTAACTCTTTAATCAACATCTTATTTTCCAAAACTATTTAGTTGCAAATATAGTTTTTTTAGGTTGATAATTACAATTAATTTTTCTTTCTACTGTTTCCTCCTCCCTTATCAAGCAGCTATACCTACCGTACTGAACAGCTATATCTACCGTGCTGAGTAGCTATATCTACCGCATCAAATGTGCATATCCAGCGCATCAAGTGTGAATAGCTGTCGGCACAAGTATCTATATATTATAAACTGATTCTTTTTTATGCGAATTTTCGGTAATTTGTGGGCGTAAAGAGAGAAGTGGAAAGAATTAGGGTTGGTTATTGAGCAATAATCACAGCCCAGTCAGGCAAGGAATTTTCATATTGCTTAAACATTACTCCGTCTTTCATCCGAAAGAGTATCTTAGCTTCTTGTCCATCGACGGAGTTGTCATACACATAGGTTCTGTCGGCACATTTTGCAGTCAACTGACAATTGACAATCGATTTTTGGTATATAGAAATTATTTTTGTGATAGGCACATCGTGACCACTTTCCATTACTCTTTGAGCAATACGCGCTGCGTTTATAGTGGGATTTTTGGTAGATACGAAGAATATACGAATGAAGAAGCCTGCTTGTTTTGCTCGTTTTATAAAATCCAATTTATCAGGTGCAGACAATTCTGTTTCAAAAATCATACTTTTCCGCTCTTCCAAGCATCTTTCACGTAGCTCAGTTGCATATTGAGCAGCTTTCAATACAGTTTCTTTCGAGTTCCAATCACCAAACACATCCTTGGCTATGTTGTCGGGATTTATATAAATGCTATCCTCCATCCATTCATGATGGATTATTTGTGAGGTAATGGTTGTTTTTCCCGAACCATTGGGACCTGCAATGACAATCAATATGGGCTTATGAAATTCCATGCTGCTCTTGAGCTCGGAAGAGCGTCGTGTAGGGAAAGAGTGTTAAGATTAGTGTAGATCTCGG
>CAMTPA010000147.1 GCA_947074275.1 uncultured Bacteroides sp. | reverse complement strand
CGACCACTTATCCACTATTTTCGACCGCTTGTAGGCGAATGGTGACGGATGAACAGCTGTATATCCTTTTCTATTTCAAATTGTTTTGCAAATAAGTTATATTTGTCATTTATTTAGTATCTCGTTTTTAAAGTCCAATTTAGGCAAATATAAACAAGGCGTTTTCACACACAGATAATTGAATGATTAGACATTATTACATTAACATAAAAACAAAACTCTTATGAAAAAGAAAGTTACACTAACCTTATGCGTCCTACTTTGCGCAATGACTACTTTATTGGCACAAGGCGGCATTCTCACTGCTACCCTCGTATCCAACGGAACATCTACGGTGTATTACGGAGAACCCTCGCTACAAAATGCTTACAATGCCTCACAAAATGGAGATGTGATTTACTTATCGGAAGGACGGTTTCAAAACTTGAACAATAACATTGAAAAAAGCATCTCTATCATTGGAGCAGGTGGCTTTAATGCGATTCATACTTATATTGACAGAGTAAGTATAAGCTGTGGGGTAGATTCAATACTGATTGAAGGTATAAATACTCATTCCATTTATATCATAAGAAATGGCAATTCAACCAATAGCACATATACTATAAGTAAATGCAGAATATCAGTCATAGGTTATGACGCAATATTTATATTTCAAAAGTTAGAAATTAAAAATTCATCTGTAGAGCGATTAGGCGGTAGAGATTATGGTCGCTACGACATTGGTGGAGCTATGGCAGTTAATAACAGTATCATAAATAATCTCTATGGTACCAGCTCGGGTGGTGAAACATTTGTTTCTAACAGTATCATAAAAGGAACATCTTATGGTTTAGCTAATACCCTTTTAAAGAACTGCATACTTTTTGCCAACGAAAACGTAAGTAACACCTGCCCTGGCATATACAACACCATTATAGCCCCCATTGGAAAAACAGAAGCTGTATTGATGAAAGAAGGTAATTGGGAGATGGAAGACGCAAATACAGTGTTTGTAGATGCGGTCAATGAGGATTACCATTTGAGCGACCCTACACAATACATAGGCTTGGATGGCACAGAGGTGGGTATTTATGGCGGAGTTTATCCGTGGAGCACCACTCCAAGCAATCCACAAATTTTATCAAAAAAAATAGCCGAGACAACTGTAAACGGAAAACTGCAAGTTGAAATCACAGTAGAAGCACAACCTTAACACCACACATCGTTATGAGAAAGATCATTTTCTTTCTTTGGCTGTTATTTGGTGTTTCCTACGGATTGTTCAGTCAAACCAACACCCTGCAATTGTGGGAGTATTGGTTTGACAACGACTTGGACAACACCGTCACCGAATCGCTGGCAGGCAGCCAAAGTATAATCAGCAAAAAGGTAGCGACCGATGCTCTACCACAAGGCATCCATCGGCTCAACTACCGCGCGCAAGACAGCCGTGGAAAATGGAGTGCAGTGAGCACACACTACTTCGTGAAAGTGACGGAAGCGGCAAGCACACCCAACGAGCTATCTACATTTGAGTATTGGTGGAACAATGACTACAATGGAAGAAAATCGGAAAGTGTCGACAAAGGCGTGCTTACATACAGCTTGGATGCCTCATCGCTCAAGCCTGGTATTCAGCGACTGAATTATCGATTGAAAGACAGCCGTGGCGAATGGAGTCAAACAGCTACGCACTACTTTGCGAATATAGGAGTAAATGCACTGGAAGGAGACAACCGAATAATGGGTTACAAATATTGGTTCAACGGCGACAACTCTTTTGTAACAGATGTAGCCATAGAGCCAACCAACCCATTTGCTGGGCAATTTGAGATAGATGTGGACAAACTCACAATGCAGCAAACTCCCAATTCATACCGACTGAAGCCATCGCCATCAGACGGCAATCATCAAGTGATATTTGGAAATCAACAAGTGCTGAATATGCAATTTGAAGACGAACTCGGCAATTGGAGCGCGACACAGGTAGACACATTTGCACACGATTACACGGTGCCCATCGTGCCCATATTGCTACATTCGCAAGAAGAGGTTAGCGCAACTATCCCCGTAGCCGATTCACTTCGCTATTATTCATTCGCTGCACTCGCAGGCGACAGCATCGTGCTCACACTCGATAAATACGCCACGATTGAAGTGTTCGACCCTTACGGTCGAAACGTGAAATCGTTTACAACCAGCGAGGGACTTTCCACATTTGGTTTGCGCACAACTTTGGATGGAGAACACTACGCCATTGTTCACACCTTTGCCAATGGTCAAGGCAGCAATTACAAATTAAACTACACTCACATAGCCAAATATGCGGTATTGGGATACAATGTGAAAAGAGTGGGAAATAAAGGATTTACATCCATCACTTTTGAAGGAAACGGTTTTGACAATAACACGAAGTTGATATTGACAAAGGACAAGATAACGATTTATCCAGATACGCTTATAATAAAAGGACTGGGAGAACTTACTGCAAACATCAACTTCACGGGTGTAGAGCTTGGAAGCTATGATATAAAATTTTTATTTGCAGACGAGTCTATCAACATAAAAGATGGCTTGCAAGTGGAAGCCCCCACAGAAACAAAACTCACGACAACAATCATTGGTTCAAAAGCCGTTCGTGCAGGTATTCCGACTGTTTATACCATTGTTATTGAGAATAGTGGCAACACAACGTGCTACTTCCCTCCTGTCGATATATCAATTAGCTATCAAGACGAAAACAGCATAAAGGACGTGACGTGGCATACACCCTTTGCACCGAGTGAGCTTTATGAGACTTTTAAAGACTTGATAGATGAGGAGGATGCCGAACACCTAAAAGAGCTTGATGCAGACAAAGATGGTCTAAACAAATTTATAGATAATGGTAAAATGCTTAACTCACAATTCCTAATACCTGAAATACCTGCCAATAGTAAAAAGGAAATATCCTTTACCGTACAAACTGACGGAGATATTGATATTCGGGTAAACACTCCTATTACGTGGGATATTCAAGAAAATGGTGAGACAGATATTAACAACCTTATTAATCAGATAGATTGTTTTCTAAATACAATCAATTGTGTTCTAAGTATTCTTCCCACCCCCGAACTGGATCCAGATTGTTTAAGAAAAACTCTAATGGACTTTATGAAACCTAATGATTACGAAAGTAAAGCATCTACGATGCTAACAGTATTGTCGGCAATCAAAGAATCTAAAGAAAACAATAGCTCACCTCTTGCGACATTAGGAAATATCAGTAACAACTATCTACTTGATTTGTCGAGAGACTTGCTGCTAACACAAGTAACGTGTATGGCACGCGATGGAAAAATGAGCAAACAGTTTAGTAAATTCCTAAAAAAGTCTATTCCGGTATTGAAAATAGCTTATGCTATCTATGATTGTACACCAATAGTTGAGGCTGTCTTAAATGGAGAGTGTTTTGGCAAGACTTCCGAAAGCTCACTAAACGCTACTGTCATCCGTTCCTACGATCCCAACGACAAATTGGGTTATCGTTCGCCAAGTGGTAGCACCTACTTCAACGACAGTAAAACAAACTTCAGCTACATCATCAATTTTGAAAACGATGCAGAAAAAGCCACTGCTGCTGCACAAGAGGTATTTATCACCGACACACTCGATTTAAGCAAGTTCGATATCGAAAGTTTCAGAGCAGGAATGATAAAAATTGGCGACCGTGTGGTGCAAGCACCCTACGATGTGCAAGAACATACGTGGCAAGTGGATATGCGTCCCGAAATGGAGCTGAGAACCGAAGTGGCCCTCACCTTAGACAAAGACAAAGGCATAGCGCACTGGGTTTTCCGAAGCATCGACCCAATGACAGGAGAACTTACCACCGATCCGTGGGCTGGCTTCCTTCCTATCAACGATGAACACGGAAGCGGACAGGGCTTAGTTTCATTCTCTATCGACCTAAAAGAGGGAATCAAAGAGGAAGAAGCCGTTGTAAACAGTGCCGAAATCATCTTCGACAACAACGAGCCACTCATCACCGATCCATGGAGCAACGTGAAAGACCTCACACCTCCAATAAGTCGTATGAATATGCCACAGGTACAAGACGCGACCAAAGCATTGCTCACCTGGAACGGCGAAGACAATCTGTCGGGTGTATATCAGTATGACTTATGGACCAATATTGATGGAGGTGCTTTTTACGAGGTGGCCAATGGACTATCAGAAGATAGCTATCTATTCGATTATTATCCCGATTTCAAATATCAATTCTATGTAATAGCAATAGATAGTGCAATGAACAGGGAAGTGAAAAATAGAGGAGAAGTAGAGCTACAAGTTATCAGCGTGAAAAACATTGCAGTGACACCCACCGAGGCAGAAATGGTGGTAGGCGAAGAAATGCAAATAACGCTTAGCATCACTCCCGAAAATGCGACAAACCCGAACGTAGCTTGGAACAGTACAGACAGTGAAGTTGCCGATGTTTCGCTAAGCGGATTGGTAACAGCTATTGCAGAGGGAGAAGCTATTGTCACTGCAACTTCTGAGGAAGGCGGCAAGGAGGCATCGAGCAAAATAAAAGTTGTAACCGAAGCAACTGGTTGGGATGCGACAAGAATTGTGGCGAACGTGTATGTGCAGAATAACCACTTGATTATTGAAGCTGAAACAGGGTTGCCGTGTCGAATCATTACAAGCACAGGAATGGAAGTAAGCCAATTTATCACCTCCGAAACCAAACACCAAGTTGCACTCCGCATAGGAGTTTATATTGTTATTATTGGTAATAAGACTTATAAAGTGTCCATATTGTAATAATCATCCTTAGCGATAATATAACAATATAATCGTTAAGTTATAGGCTGATGCTGTTTTAGTTCAAAACAGCATCAGCCTATTTTTTCCGACCACTTATCCACTATTTTCGACCGCTTGTAGGC
>CAMTPA010000146.1 GCA_947074275.1 uncultured Bacteroides sp. | reverse complement strand
GAGATGGAATCTCGTGACTGGAGTTCAGACGTGTGCTCTTCCGATCTAGTAGAGCAAGACTACCTTGACTCCTTATCTAATACGAAGGTTTGGTTGGGAAGCTACACGCTGAAACAATGTCGCGAAATGGAAATCGGTTTGGGTCTCGACCTAAAAGGTGGTATGAACGTGATATTGGAAGTTTCTGTACCTGATGTTATTAAGGCACTTGCCGACAATAAATCGGATGCAGCTTTCAATCAAGCATTGGCAACAGCCGCTAAACAAGCGCATAGCAGCCAAAAAGACATCATTACACTTTTTGTTGAAGAGTATCAACGCACAGCTCCAAACGGCAAACTTGCCGAACTGTTCGCCACTCAACAGTTGAAAGACAAAGTGAACCAAAAGTCGACAAACGCTGAAGTTGAAAAGGTGCTGAGAGAAGAGGTGAAAGCCGCTGTGGAAAACTCATATAACGTACTTCGTACTCGTATCGACCGCTTTGGTGTGGTTCAACCAAACATCCAAAGCTTGGAAGACAAGATGGGACGTATTATGGTGGAGCTTCCTGGTATCAAAGAGCCTGAACGTGTAAGAAAACTTCTTCAAGGTTCTGCTAATCTTGAGTTTTGGGAAACTTACGCAGCACGCGAAGTAACTCCATCACTATACAATGCAGACGCTAAACTACGCACAATTCTTTCTACTGAAGAAACTCCATCGGAAACAGAAGTAGACGAAGTGAAAGAGGTTATCGCCGAAGCGAAAACAATGAGCGCAGCAGACAGCCTTGCAGCCGCATTGAAAGGCGATGCCAAAGACACATCAGTTGATATGGCACAATTAAAGAGAGAGCACCCATTGCTTTCTATCTTCCAATTGAACACAAGCGGACAAGGTCCTGTGGTGGGATATGCCAACTATAAGGATACTGCTGAAATCAACCGCTACTTGAGTATGAGAGAGGTGGTTGCTGAACTTCCAAAAGATCTTCGCCTGAAATGGGGTGTTGCTCCTATGGAATATGATCCTAAAAAACAAACTTACGAGTTGTATGCTATCAAATCGACAGAACGCAATGGTAAAGCTCCACTCGAAGGAGATGTTATCACAAATGCAACAGACGATTTTGACCAACACGGCAAACCATCTGTAAGTATGCAAATGAACGTAGACGGTTCTCGCCGTTGGGCACAAATGACCAAAAACAACATCGGTCGCAGCATTGCCATCGTACTCGACGACTACGTATATTCTGCTCCTAATGTAAATAGCGAGATTCCTAACGGTAGCTCGGTTATCACAGGTAACTTCTCATTAGACCAATCAAAAGACTTAGCAAACGTGTTGAAATCGGGTAAAATGCCCGCTCCTGCATACATCGTACAAGAAGACATCGTAGGCCCATCATTGGGTCAAGCCTCTATCAACGCTGGTTTCTTCTCGTTTGTTATGGCATTGGTGTTGCTGATGATTTATATGTGCTGTATGTATGGCATCATCCCAGGTATGATTGCTAATGCAGCGTTGATTTTGAACTTCTTTTTCACATTGGGTATCTTGTCATCGTTCCAAGCCGCACTTACTATGTCGGGTATTGCTGGTATGGTGCTTGCACTCGGTATGGCAGTGGATGCTAACGTACTTATCTACGAACGTACAAAAGAAGAGCTTCGCGCAGGAAAAGGTGTACAAATGGCGATTGCCGATGGTTACAAGAACGCTTTCTCTGCAATTTTTGACTCTAACTTGACCTCTATCATTACTGGTATTATCCTATTCAACTTTGGTACTGGTCCTATCCGTGGTTTTGCCACTACATTAATTATCGGTATTCTTTGTTCATTCTTTACCGCTGTGTTCTTGACTCGTTTGGTATACGAAGGAATGTTGAGCAAAGAGAGATTGCAAAAACTTACTTTCTCTTCACCATTGTCGAAAGGTATGTTGCTAAACACGAAGTTCGACTTTATGAAAAACAACACTCGTTCGTTTATCATTGCAGGTGTTATTTTGCTTATCTGCTGTTGTTCGTTCTTTATGCGCGGATTGAGCCAAAGCATCGATTTCACAGGTGGACGCAACTACAAAGTACAGTTTGAGCAAGCTGTTGAACCTGAACAAGTGCGTGATATGATAGCAAGCCAATTTGGTGATGCAAACGTAAGCGTTATTGCTGTCGGTACAGACAAAAAGAATGTTCGTATCAGCACTAACTACCGCATTGAAGAAGAAGGTAACAACGTTGATACTGAAATTGAAGCATATTTATACGAAAGCTTGAAACCACTGCTTTCACCTGGCACCACACTCGATGTATTTATCGATCGTGACAATTACACAGGTGGTAGTATCATCAGTTCAGCCAAAGTAGGCCCAAGTATTGCCGATGACATTAGAGACGCAGCGGTCCGTTCGGTTGTGATTGCTCTATTCGCGATTGGTTTGTATATCTTGATCCGCTTCCGTAACATTGCCTTTAGTGTGGGTTCGGTGATTGCTCTGACAAGCGATACAATTATGATTATTGGTGCTTACTCACTGTTGTGGGGCATCGCTCCATTCTCACTGGAAATCGACCAGACATTTATTGGTGCCGTACTTACAGCGATTGGTTATTCAATCAATGACAAGGTGGTTATCTTCGACCGTGTACGTGAGTTCTTCGGGCTGTATCCGAAACGCTCGGCACGAATGTTGTTCAACGATTCATTGAACACAACACTTGCACGTACTATCAACACGTCATTGAGCACTTTGATAGTGTTATTGTGTATCTTCATCTTGGGTGGTGATTCAATCCGCAGCTTTGCGTTTGCTATGATTTTGGGTGTTGTTATCGGCACACTTTCATCATTGTTTATCGCAGCTCCTATTGCATTCGAGTTCTTGAAGAAGAAACACGTAGGCAAAGAAGAAGACCTTGTTCCTACTGGAAAATAAAAACTCGCAATAAGTAAGTCCACTTACTTAAAACTGATATAACCCATAAACGGGCGATAATCTGTGATAGATATATCGCCCGTTTTTCTGTTTATATACACGTACAGACATTAACAATGTTATAACTGCCCAATCGACAAACTTATTTCCCTGTAAACTTGTTACCAATATATTGTAATCATAAAGAAACGATTTATTGATTGCAAGGCACTCTAAAGCAGCTTTGTATTGATATTAAGCAACATCATAAAAAGTGTTAGTTAGAGAAAGAAAGGCAGTAAAGAAGCTCGCGAATGAGCTTAAGGTGTAATCATAATTAAGACAAAACACTACATTTTCATTTTTAAGAACTTATATTAAAAGATGCAGCAATGTGTTGCTCTTGAAGGGTTGGGGATATCGAGATGGTATCCCCAATTTTAATTTAGAGGTTTACCGAAGCTTACCCGTAACTATACAAAAATTGCCCAATCTACCTTTTCAAAAGTAGCATCGGGCAATTTAAGCATTAGAGTTATCTATAGATTGTCAACCTCTTTGTAGAACTCTCTCCACGTCGTCAACTATACCGCAAAAAATAAATCAAAGAAACTCTAATAGGGTCGTATTATAACTTTCGTGTGTGTGTTATTAGAAATTGTTTTGACCAGCATCCCACCACAAGCGAGTACCACCATTGTCGGCACCACCAAGCTGACTAACTAAAGCATTGTATAATGTTGCTTCAGTAGAAGATAAATCTTGTGGGAAGAAGATACGACGAATCATTTCTGTTGTACTTATGGCTCCTCCACTATTATTAACCGCAACTTGCAGAATCTGTGGATAACCCGTACGGCGTTGTTCTGCCCATGCCTCACAACCTTCAGGATACATCGCTAACCATTTTTGAGTTATGATTTGTTCTAACTTTTGTTCATTACTACCGGAAGCATCAAATTTGGGTGTTATTTTAGTGCGTGGTTCAGCATTAAAGATTGTTTCGAACGCATCTTTGTATTCAACTGGAGTTCCTTCGCTAGCCAAATAATTACTTACTCCCGATACTCCCCATTGGATAAATGATGTTTCAACACCAGTTTCATAGCAAGTTTGCACATTTTCGCTTGTATAGCCTCTTAACGCAGCTTCTGCACGTAGGAACCAAATCTCGGCAGCGGTCATTACAATAATTGGGGTAGTTGGAGTAACAGTTGTCATTGAATGCATCTGATAACGATTATCACTGGTCAAGTTTGTACCCTGACGAATACCCTTATACATACCTTTAATATCAAACAAATAAGGAACCCACTCAGTTGCACCCGATGGCATACCACCCAACGCTTTATTAAAGTATTTAGATATACGTGGATCTTCATAACCATTCAAGAATGACTCCATCGAAGCATTCATATAAACTTCCGACCAGTTTGCAACACCACCCAATGGATTTAATACTCCATATTGTCCTACGGTTTCATCTGCATTTTCAAGTACTCCACCATTGGCAGCATCAAGTGCAGCCAATACTTGTGTGCGAGCCAATGTAGCATCCACATTCGATATACGCATACCTAAACGAAGACGTAGAGAGTTAGCAAACTTAACCCATTGCGAATAGGTGCGCATACCTTGAGGCATCATAATATCTACATCCGAGAAAGAATTGATACCATTGGCTGCAATATGAGCATTTAATGTTTTAATAGCGTAATCCAAATCTGTGAAGAAGCAATCATAAACTTCTTGTTGAGTTTGAGGAGTTACATTGTCACTACCAAACGATGAGTAGATGATTGGCCCGTAATAATCGGACACACGATGCATAGCTGCTACTTTCAAGATCTTTGCAACGGCATTCAGTTCCCTATATTCATCATTATCAGTCAAAGATTCGGCAGTTGCAATCGATGGCATAACTTGTCCGTAAGTAATAGTCCACTGAGAAGAGGTCCATCCGTTATTCAAATTATAAGTAGAATTTTTATCATTGAAAGAACCTACCATATCGTGGAAATATCCAGCATACATATCCGCAGCTAAGTTTTGCATAGTCTGATACTAGATCGGAAGAGCGTCGTGTAGGGAAAGAGTGTTAAGATTAGTGTAG
>CAMTPA010000145.1 GCA_947074275.1 uncultured Bacteroides sp. | reverse complement strand
CGAGATGGAATCTCGTGACTGGAGTTCAGACGTGTGCTCTTCCGATCTGCTCTTTAGTACGAACAAATTGAGTCATAGTTGCCAACTTTCCACTATAAGTCATATTAGCATTATTTCCCCAATCAATGGTTGTTTGTATTCCATCATTGGCTGCTGTGGCAAACAGCGAAACATTAAAAGCATCGTTTGACTTACGATTGGTAAAACGCACTTTACTTTCTATCTGGTCGTTGGAGTTTGTACACATAAACACCCCCGATTCTATATAATTGTTTTTATAACGTAAACGTGGAAAATAACCTTCCAGCCGAACCCGTTGTGTTTGATCACTTACATATCCTTTGATAGTGGCTGGTGTATATAAATGAAGCGGAATGTTGAGCATCGTTTCAAGAATCTTAGTGTCGAACACATTAATATCAAAATCAAAATTATTATTCACTTCTTTGATTCTGATTTTCTCGGGAAATACTGAGGGTAAATAATGATGCACAATATTAGTTAAACTATGGGGTAGGGTTTTGTATTTGTAGCTACCTTCAATTTTAGCTTTTATAAACTCCGAGTTTACGGTTAGTGTGTTTAAGCTATTTTTGTTAGATGCTTTTATGCTTAGATGCTCCATAAAATAGCTTTTATGGGACGCATTAAAATAGAGGCTATCAATATTTATAGTCCCAGTCAAATTGTCAATGGAGCTACCTTGGAAATTGGCTTTCATTTTAACCGAAAAGTCTGCATCTTCATATTGCTTTGTCAGATTCAGACGATTAGGATAAATATTCTGCATTCCAGCCGTAAAATTAAATGAAGGAATTTTATCTTCCAGGTTAATTGTACCATCGATAAATAAAGAACCGTTCTGGTCGTTTATAACAAGCTTCCCACTAATACCTCTTTTGCCATATTCTGCATCCAAATGTATATTTTCATAATCGTAATTCTTAAACCCGAAAGTCGATATAAGTCCTTTTATAAAAATCTCTGGTTTTTGTTTCTTCAAATGTGCTCCTTCAACATCTACATTAAAAACTGTTTCGCCTAAATCTTTATTTGCAAACATTCTACCTAAATCAAATCCTTCTGTTTTTATAGAACCAGAGTAAGCGAATAATCCTTTATCTAAATCGCTCATCAATTTTAAATCGGTGTTTAATGATCCTATGTCTGTTTTTAAAAGCCCATACGTTACTAAGTCTGTGAAATAACCCGATATTTCTCCTTTAAACGATATATTTCCTAAATGTGTAAATGCTTTGGGAGTTTGTGGTGAATCGGGAATTAAATTGCGAAACAAGAATTCAAGACCACTTTGGCTGCACGAAAGACTTGATAATTGGCCAAAAACAAAAGCATTGTGAGGATTAGATAAATCTTGTAGCGACACATTGCCCATTATTTGAAAGTTCTGATTTGATTTCAAGGAAAGTTTATCGCAATTAAGACGGTTTAGGGTGCCACTTGCTATAATATCAATATCTACTTTATCCTTGAAGTTGGCAAAAACAGGAATAAAGGATGATAAATCTTGAGGAGTGATATAAGAGGGAAGAGTTTTAAAAGAAAAACTGACTAAATCTCTGGCATTTTTGAAAGCTTCAATACTATCATACCTTAATTTTATGGTATCCAATTGAAATACACTTTGAGGTAATTCTATTGCAAAATTATCTATCACAGTGTGAGTAGAATTGGCAGCCAATTTAAAAGTTAGTTTTTTTAGTTCAATACCAGATTGTTCTTCAACACTTAATCGTTTGACGGCAATATTTAAAGAATCACTCTGCAATGCCTTCAGTGATATATTAGCTATGATGTTTTTGAGAAGCAGATGCTGAGGGTTAAAACGATCAGGAGTTACATCTGCTGATAATACGTCGTAACTCAATTTGCCTCTGCGTATTAAAATAGAGTTAATACGCAAATTCAAGTTGTTTTTTTCTGATGAATCACCATTAGACGATAGTGCATCTATCACAAATTGAAAATTAGATGGTGAATGTGGTGTCTCTTTACTCAGCTCAATATTGAAGCCGAATAATTGAACACTATTAATTCGGACTTCCTGTTTAAACAAAGGCAGTATCTCGAATTTAGCAGATAGACGAGTGACTTTTAACATTTCGGCCTGCATCTGGTCATTAATCATTAAATCATCGATGATAACCCGATTGAGAAGTCCCATATCTATGCGACCAATAGTTACCTCTGTGTTTAAAATGTGCGAAAGTTTATGTCCTACCCATATAGCAAGACGTTGCTGAATAAATGGAATATTCAACAACAAGATACTTCCAGCATACAACACTAATAGTATACCAAGTACCCAACGAACCGTTTTCTTAAATGTTTTGATAGATAAAAACTTTAATTAGACGAACAAAAATATAAATAGTTCGCTACCAATCCTACTTTTATCATTACTTTTGTGGCGTTCAATTATTAAAAAATCTATGAGTACAATAATATTAGGAATCGAATCGTCGTGTGATGACACATCTGCTGCAGTCATAAAAGATGGCTATTTATTGTCGAATATCGTTTCTAATCAAGCTGTTCACGAAGCTTATGGTGGTGTTGTTCCTGAACTGGCATCTCGTGCACATCAGCAGAACATAGTACCTGTCGTACACGAAGCACTAAAATGTGCGGGGGTTTCAAAAGAAGAACTAAGTGCTGTTGCTTTTACACGTGGACCAGGTTTGATGGGGTCTTTATTAGTAGGCGTCTCTTTTGCAAAAGGTTTTGCACGATCATTGAATATCCCTTTGATAGATGTGAATCATCTTACCGGGCACGTTTTAGCGCACTTCATTAAAGAAGATGGAGAAATCAACAAACAACCTATATTTCCATTTCTATGTTTGTTGGTTTCTGGTGGAAATTCTCAGATTATCTTAGTGAAATCTTACGATGAAATGGAGATTTTAGGTCAAACAATAGATGATGCTGCGGGGGAAGCCATCGATAAATGCTCTAAAGTAATGGGCTTAGGTTATCCTGGTGGACCTATTATAGATAAATTGGCTCGTCAAGGAAACCCTAAGGCTTTCACGTTTAGTAAGCCCCATATTCCAGATTTGAACTACAGTTTTAGTGGTTTGAAAACATCCTTCTTATACTCTTTGCGCGATTGGATTAAAGAAGATCCTAATTTTATCGAAAATAATAAAGTAGACTTAGCGGCATCACTCGAAGCTACGGTAGTAGACATATTAATGGATAAATTGCGCAAAGCAGCTAAGCAATATAAAATAAATGAAATTGCTGTTGCAGGTGGGGTCTCGGCCAACAATGGGTTGCGCAACTCATTTAAAGAGCACGCAGATAAGTATGGCTGGAATATATACATTCCTAAGTTTGGATATACAACAGATAATGCTGCAATGATAGCAATCACTGGATATTTTAAATATCTAAACAATGATTTTTGTTCTATCGACCTACCTGCTTATTCACGAATTTCTTTATAATATAATTAAGGTATAATCTTTTGTTATAATTATGTTTGCTGAAATAATAACTATTGGTGATGAACTGCTAATTGGGCAAGTTGTGGATACAAATTCAGCTTGGATTGGTTGCGAATTGAACAATATAGGTATTGAAGTGCTACGCATTACGTCGGTTCGCGATAGAGGTAACGAAATAATAGAATCGATAGATAATGCGATGAAAAGGGCTGATATCGTGTTAATGACAGGAGGATTAGGCCCAACTAAAGATGATATAACCAAACAAGTGCTGTGCGATT
Source organism: uncultured Bacteroides sp. (assembly GCA_947074275.1). GTDB lineage: Bacteria > Bacteroidota > Bacteroidia > Bacteroidales > Bacteroidaceae > Bacteroides. Next base: position 1,419 of record CAMTPA010000145.1, on the reverse strand, counting down.
ATTTTCAAACTAAACTGGTTTTTGATGATTCTGTATATAAAAATATTAAGCGGATATTAGGTAATAGAGTTCCGATGAACAAACTAAATAAGAGCCAAGCAATGGTTCCTGAAAATTGTATTGTTATAAACAATCGAGTTGGGACAGCTTCGGTTAGCTGGTTTGAACGCAATGGAAAAATACTCGTATCAATGCCAGGAGTACCTCAGGAAATGAAAACCGTAATGGGTGAGGAGATATTACCACGTTTCAAAACACGCTTTATTGCTGATATTATTTTACATAAAACATTTCTGGTGAAAAACTATTCCGAATCAGTATTGGCTGAAACATTAGAGCAATGGGAAGAATCCTTACCTGAATTTGTAAAACTGGCCTATTTGCCAAGTTTGGGAATCGTCCGCTTACGCCTAACTGCACGAGGACACTGCCAAACCACATTGCAAAAAGAGCTTGATGAGCAGAGCCTTGCTTTAAACAAGATACTGAAAGAAAACTTAATCAATGATGATGCTTCGCTGGAAGAGCAAATTGGGAAAAAATTAAGAAGCCTAAATCTGACATTATCAATCGCTGAGAGTTGTACTGGCGGAAATGCCTCTGCACGAATAACAACTATACCGGGATGTTCCGAATATTTTAAAGGAGCGATAATTGCTTATCATAATAACATAAAAATTGCATTATTAGATGTTCCCAAAGCGGTATTGGATGTTTATGGAGCTGTCAGTGAAGAAACTGTTATAGCAATGGCAAAAGGTGCGATGAAAAGGCTAAATACTGATTGTTCAATTTCAATATCAGGAATAGCAGGTCCTGATGGTGGAACGGAAACTAAGCCCGTTGGAACTATTTGGATAGCATCTGCCTATAAAAACGAAATCAGAACGATGAAGCAAGAGATTAATCGAGGGCGAGGAATGAATATAGAAAGAGCAGTTAATAATGCCTTTTTATCATTATTGGAGATGCTTTAATTCAATAAAAAACAGAGTTCCAATGAAATATTCTATGAATTATTTGCTTTATATTAATAAAAGTACTTACTTTGCGCTCTGTTTGAAATATGTATAGATTACAACTATAAAAATAAGATAGAAATGTCGAAAATTTGTCAAATTACCGGAAAAAAAGCCATGGTTGGCAACAATGTTTCACACTCAAAGAGAAGAACGAAGAGAACCTTTGATTTGAACTTGTTTACTAAAAAATTCTACTATGTAGAACAAGATTGCTGGATTAGCCTTAGCCTTTGTGCGTCAGGTTTGCGTGTTATTAATAAAAAAGGATTGGAAGCAGCATTAACAGATGCCGTGGCGCAAGGTTTTTGCGATTGGAAAACAATCAAAGTTATTGGCTAATAAAAACGTAGAGGAGAAACAGAATTATGGCAAAAAAAGCAAAAGGTAATAGAGTACA
>CAMTPA010000144.1 GCA_947074275.1 uncultured Bacteroides sp. | reverse complement strand
ATGGAATCTCGTGACTGGAGTTCAGACGTGTGCTCTTCCGATCTGAGGCGGAAGACTTGGCGCAAGATGTATTTGTGCGGTTGATGAGCTACAAACAGATTATATGTAAAGACACGATTCGATTCTTTATATTTACAATAGCACGCAACTTGCTCAACGATTATCTGCGTCGCTACTACAAAAAGCAAGAAATCACCTCTTATATATACGACCATTCGGCTACCTACTCCAACGACACAGAAAGTAAAGTGATAGCCAACGATTTGGAGGCTTGCGAAAAACAGAGGTTAAGTTTCCTTCCTGCTCAGCGGCGCATCATCTATACAATGACTCGTTTCGAGAATAAAAACATTTCAGAAATCTCAGCAGAACTTAATTTGTCACCTCGTACCGTCGAAAACCATTTATTCATCGGACGTAAAGAGGTGCGTGAGTATATAGCAAATTGTATCTAATTTGAATTTTATCAATATATTTGTAAACATTAAACTAATATTTATGAAGACTGAATTACTAAAAAGATTATCAGGACGGCTATCATTACTGGTTGCGATGGCATCTATTGGCCTGATAAGTAATCCATTATCTCTGTTCGCCGAATCGCATAGTATGCACGTGGTGATGCAAGCTAATCAGGCGAAAGGGGTTGTAGTAGATCCAAATGGCGACCCTATTATCGGGGCAAGTGTTGTAGAAAAAGGAACTTCGAACGGTACTGTTACCGATTTGGATGGAGCTTTTTCTTTGAGAGTATCTTCGCCCAATGCAATTGTTATTATATCGTATATCGGCTACAAAACAATAGAACTTCCTGCATCGGACAAGAAATTGCAAAAAGTAGTGATGCAGGAGGATTCGGAGATGTTGAGCGAAGTGGTTGTTGTGGGCTATGGTACACAAAAGAAAGAAACATTGGTGGGTGCAGTTAGCCAAATTAATGGTGACGAAGTGCTGAAAGGACGTGCCGCTTCTAATATCGGTACAGCTTTGCAAGGTGCAATACCAGGCTTGACCATTACGCGTAGTTCTTCTCGTCCTACTGATAATGCTTCAATTAGCATTCGTGGTGGTATTTCTGCCAACTCTTCTTCACCTCTAATCTTAATTGATGGAGTAGATGCGTATGCGTGGGAATTGAATCAATTGAACCCCAATGATGTGGAAAGTGTGTCTGTGCTAAAAGATGCAGCTGCATCTATATATGGAGCGCGTGCTGCGGGTGGTGTTATCTTGATTACTACCAAAAGAGCCAAAGAAGGTAAAGCTACTGTAAGCTATAACGGTTCGGTAACAGCCAACTTTGTGGGGAAAAAATATCCTGCGGCCTCGGGGTCGGAGTGGGCTCAAATGATGTTGATGGCCGATCAAAATGATACAAATCATTCGGCTGGTGCTTCATCTTTATGGACTTGTGGATCTCAAAACTTTAACGTAGATTTTTATACTCGAATAATGAACAATGAAGCATTCGATTGGAATGGCTCTAATTTGCTTCGTATTGATCCATTGAATGCCTATCAGCCCGACCACGTTTATGGAACAACTTGGGGTACATCGCATAACTTGAGTGTTCAAAGTGGTACTGAAAATGTGAAAAACTTGACGACCTTTGGTTTCAATGACGACCGTTCGTTGATTAAAGTGGTGTATGATGGTCAAAAGAAATATAACTTCCGTACGAACACCGATTATAATGTGGGCAAATATGTTAAGATTGAAACGGGTGTTTCTTACGATTATAAATATACCGATGTACCTACCTACGGTATCGGCTACGGTTTGCAAGATATGTATATTTTCCCATTGTACACTGAAAGTGGCAATTACTACTATGACAATTTTGGTGGAAACAATGTGGTGGCTCACTTAACAGATGGTGGTAAAACGAAAACAAACTCTTATATGTTTCGTTTGACAGGTAAAGCCACAGTCGACTTAAGCTTTATCAACAAATCATTGGAAGGACTTTCATTCTACACCAAAGGTAGTATTCGCCAATACAATGAAAATAAGAAAGCGCAATCGCACAAAATACAGATGTACACGTATTACGATGGTGACGGTCCAGCTACATCCAATGGTGCAACTACGGGTTCTAAAGCTAACAAAGAGTCATTAACTGAAACCAATACGCGTGCTTTATATCAGTTGTATGAATTTTTTCTTACTTACAATCGCTCTTTCAACGACCATCAAATTACTGCTCTGTTTGGTAATACAAACGAACTGAGAGACAATTATTCTACTGCTATTTATCGTTCGAGCGAAAACTCTGTATCATTGGGAGATTTGAATGCTTATGATACAACTACCGATAAAATTAATTCGAGTGGAGCTTATAAGTGGGCTTATGTTTCTTTGGTGGGACGCCTCAATTACAATTATGCAGGTAAATACATTGTAGAGGGAACTTGGAGACGCGACGGTTCTTCGCGCTTGGTGAAACACAATCGCTGGCAAAACTTCTTCGGAGCGAGTGCAGGCTGGAGATTGTCGGAAGAGGAATTTATGAAAGATATTGAATGGTTGAGCAACTTCAAATTGAGAGGTTCTTGGGGACAGTCGGGTAATGTAGCATCCATCGGGAATTACGAGGCTTACCCACAAATATCTACAGGAACTACTATCTTGAACGGTAACAAAGTAAGTACCAGTTGGATTTCGGGCATCACAGACGATACTCGTACGTGGGAAACGGTAAGCTCTACCAACATCGGTCTCGATTATGGCTTTTTCAACAATCGTTTGAGCGGTACATTCGACTATTTCTGGAGAAAGAATGATGGTATGCTTATCAACATCACCTACCCACAAGTATATGGTGGAACAGCACCATCGACCAACTCGGGAACTTACAAAACACACGGTTGGGAATTTACAATCGGCTGGCAAGATCAATTGAACAAAGATTTCGGTTACAACATCGGATTTACATTGGCTAATGCTAAAACAGAAGTAACCTCTTATAAAGGTAAGAATGCTTTAACTTGGGGTGTAAACTCAATTGTAGAAGGAAAACCATTGAATGCTTTGTATGTGTTCAAAACAGACGGTATGTTTCAAACTCAAGAAGATGTTGATGCTTACTATGCTTCAATGAATGGCAATGTGTCGGGTTCTTTGATGGGAAATGTGAAACAAGGTACTTCAAACCAATTGACTCCCGGATGTGTGCGCCGTGTGGATTTGACTGGCGACAATGACATTACGCAAGACGACTTGTACTATTATGGCGATACAGATCCTCATTACACATTTGGTCTGAATTTAGGTTTCAACTATAAAAGCTTTGATTTTAACGTGTTCTTCCAAGGCGTAGGTCAGCAATACAACGTGCGCAACGGACAAATGGGATGTGCTTTCTGGAGCGGATGGACTAATACAAACGGCTACTTTATGGACAACACTTGGTATGCAGGCGACGAGTATGGTTATCACGCATCAAACACTGGTGCTAAGTTCCCATTGATTTCACGTAATGGTAACCGCAACAACTGGAACTACAAAAACTACAACGATGTGAATGTGATTAATACCTGGTATGCACGTTGTAAGCAAATCCAAGTAGGCTACACACTGCCCAAAACATTGCTCAATAAAATTGCATTGCAAAATGTGCGTGTTTGGTTGTCTGGCGAAAACTTGTTCGACATCTCTAATGTGAAAGATGGCTACGATCCTGAAGCGCAAGCTAAAATGGGAACTTACAATGGGGTGGATATTTTCTCAAGCTCTATCTCTTTCGGTTTAGATATTACGTTTTAATTCTATTTCAAAACTCAACTTTGTATTATTATGAAAACTAAAAAATATATATTTATTTTGGCTTCGGCACTCACACTCTCTGCTACAAGTTGTGCGGGATGGTTAGACCAAGAGCCTCTGTCCAACGTCACTACGGGTGCATACTTCAAAAATGCTTCAGACTTTGAATCGGCAGCAAACAATCTTTATAGTCATTTGCAAGGATATAATAAAAATTATTCGATATATGACAATGGTACTGATTTGAATTATTTGCACAACGCAGAACTATCGGGTAATAATGGTGCCCCCAAAAGCGATGATTATTATAAAAATCCTTATACTTATCTGCGCCACGTCAACAATTTGCTTTCGCAAGCCGAAAGCTATGGTGGAGGGGATATTGATCAACCCATTGGGACGGCTTACTTTTTCAGGGCTTGGTGGCATTTCAATTTGTTGCAACGTTATGGTGGTATCACACTCGCTTTGCAAATACCGCAAACCAACTCAGACTTTGTATGGGGAGCACGTAACTCAAGATACGAAGTTATCTCTTCTATCTTGTCCGATTTGAGCCAAGCGCAGCAGCTGCTGAAAGCCAAAACAAAAACTTCTACCGGAAACGATGGTTCGGTGACACTCGAAGCTGTATGTGCATTCAAAGCGCGTGTTTGCTTATACGAAGCTACTTGGGAGAAATACAACGGACGTGGTGCTGAAGATGTTACCAATGGAGATGGAAAATCGTTTGGAGCAGGTTCTAATATACCTTCAGACTATCCTTCTATCAACGAACTGTTTACAATTGCTAAGAATGAATCGGCTAAATTTGTTTCCGGAGGTGAGTTTGCAAACAATTACTCCATTTGGATGGAATGTGAAGATCACGGCATCAATTATTACGATAAGACATCTTATTACTATCTTTTCGGATTGGAAGAAGGAGACTCTAACCCTTACGGTGTGAGCAAATCGACCAATAATGAATCTATTTTGCGCAAATGTTACGATTATAGTCTGCAAGCATATGGTGGACAAAATATAACACATAGCGAGCCTTGTGGTGGTAGCCGTAAGCTGATGGATATGTTTTTGTGCGAAGATGGTTTGCCTATCCACATATCTCCATTGTTTAAAGGTTACATTGGCTTCAAAGATGAATTTGAAAACAGAGATGCACGTATGAAAGTTGGGTTCAAACAAATTGGCAATTTTTACTGGAGCTGTAACAATGAGTATGGAAAATCTGCTGATTATAGTATGGAGCCATCTGACGATTCTGATAATTTGGGTGGAATATATGCACCTGTTTTGACAACTTACAGCGCATCTACATACAATGGTCAGAATGGGTATCCTGGCAGAAAATATACGCAAGAACGTGAAAGACCTACAACACAAGAAAGTGCTGATTTGATGTTGATTCGCTTACC
>CAMTPA010000143.1 GCA_947074275.1 uncultured Bacteroides sp. | reverse complement strand
GAATAACATTTTTTTTGCATAAATAATTTCGCCCGTTAAAGAATTATGCTTTAATTTGTGTCCAAGTAAAAAATAAACTATTAAAATACACACACATGAAAGGCTTATTAAAAAATTTAGGTTTAATATTAATCGTTATTGGTGCGATTATTCTTGTTTGTTGTGCCTTTGTGGGCAATGTAAACGACAATGCAATTTTAGGAACATCAATTGCATTAGTTGTTGTAGGATTGATTTCTTACATCATCATCAACAAGCGTATCACCGATTAATTATTAATCAGGAAATATAAAAAAGCCCGAAAGAAATTTCTTTCGGGCTTTTTTATTATGTTTTGATCAATCTCAAGAATTATTCCGCATCAGGAGTAATCAATTTATATCCTTTTCCGTGAATGTTTATAATTTCAATAGAAGGATCTTCTTTCAAATGTTTACGCAATTTCGTGATATATACATCCATACTTCTTGCATTGAAATAGTTATCGTCAATCCAAATTGTTTTCAAAGCGAAATCACGCTGAAGAATTTCATTAGCATGAGCACAAAGCAAACCCAACAACTCAGATTCTTTAGTTGTCAATTTGGTTTGTTTTTCATCGGTAGATAGAATTTGTTTTTGAGTATCAAATGTAAACTTACCGATTTTGTACACATTACTTTCTTTGTTCTTCTTTCCACGCACACGTCTCAAAATGGCTTCAATTCTGAAAGTAAGCTCTTCCATACTAAATGGTTTGGTGATATAATCGTCCGCACCAATTTTGAAACCTTCCAAAATATCCTCCTTCAATGTTTTCGCAGTCAAGAAGATAATGGGTATTTCAGCATTTACCGCACGCACATCTTGCGCCAAAGTAAATCCATCTTTTTTAGGCATCATCACATCAAATACGCATAAGTCATATTTGTTTTTCAAGAATGCCTTGTACCCAGCTTCACCATCAGGATAAAGTTCAGCAGAGTAACCTTTTGCTTGAAGATATTCTCTTAAAAGCATGCCAAGATTTTCATCGTCTTCGCATAATAAAATACGCAGTTTCTCGTCCATATCATTAATTTTTTAATAAAGGTAATGCAATAATAAATTTAGTCCCAACGCCCAGCTCGCTCTCAGCTCTTATCGTACCCTTGTGGTCTTGGATAATTTTTTTCACGTAAGCCAGCCCTAACCCGAAGCCTTTCACGTCGTGCAGATTACCTGTATGCACGCGATAAAACTTCTCAAATATCTTTTTCAAATCCTCTTTTTTTATACCGATACCATTATCTTGTATTGATATCATCAACTTGCCCGGCTCATTCCAAGTTCGCACATTCAACGCTAAGTCTTCATCGGGCTTCTTATATTTCACCGCATTATCCATCAAATTGAAGATAACATTGGTGATATGCATTTCATCCGCAAATATAACAGGATCAACAGCCTCAAGGTTCGACGTAATAGCTCCATTGTATCTTTCCACCTTTAGCGCAAAGGTATTGATAACACCTGTTATGAGTTCATTCATATCAATCTCTTTCATTTTGAGGGTAGCTTTCTGTTTGTCAAACATCGACATCTGCAAAACTTTCTCTACCTGAAATCTCAAACGTTTTGTTTCGTCATTGATAACCCCCGATATATGCTGAAACATCTGTGGCGACTTGCCCACCGCAGGGTCTTTAAGCATTTGGGCTGCTAAAGAGATAGTAGATATAGGTGTTTTAAACTCGTGCGTCATATTGTTGATAAAATCATTCTTCATTTCCGAGAGTTTCTTTTGACGGAACACCAGATAAAGCGTGAATATAAAGGTAATCAGCAGTACACAGGTGAATATCAAAGATGGAATCATAAAGCTGATAGAGTCGAAAATGTAATCGCGCTTACCTGGAAAGTGAACCTTCACAATACTCATCTTTGCAGGAGGGTCATTTTGAAAGAGTGGCTGCGTATACGCATCTTCGCTTCCCTTTAGTTCATAGTCGGCGCATCGATACACCTCACGACCATCTTTGTCAATAACAGTAAAGTGATAGGGCATCTCAATACCGTTATTTAATAAAGAAGACTTTATGTAGTCATCCAAATCTTTAAAGCGCACACGCTCGCCTATTGGCTTGTCACTTGCTCGGTAAACCATCTGCAACGCTACTTCATCCAGCAGAACACGTTGATACATATATCGGTTTTTCACTGCATCAAGCAAGGATTTCGATGTTTTAGGAATCGTGTTTCCACCGTGCCTTTTCGATATCATCATCTTAGGCACTTCGGCTGGCTTTTCAGTAATCACCTTCAACTCAAAGTCGGACATAATGCGCCCATCAGGTCCTTTTACCGTGAATCGCTGTGTTTGCTGCACCAAGTCCTGATCTTGCATCGAAGATGATGAAGCCGTCAATGCCTTTCTCTCCACTTCCGAAATATCCTCACGCAACCATCTATCTGTTTCGGCAAACTCTACATCTTTCGACACTTGATAGAGACTATTTCTCACGGAAGTATCAAATTGCTCTTTGCGCATCTTTACAATCGCTTCGATATAGCTCACTTGCAAGTAGAGCAAACCGATGAAAGAAAGACCCATCACAATACCTAATATCCAAATTGTTGACTTTTTCATTGCAACAAATTTAACACTCCCTAATTAACACTCCTAACATATTAACCTGTTTTAACCTATCGTTTTCCAAAATTAACCCGAATGGCTTATCAAGTATTTATTCTGTCGACTATAACAAAACATAGAGACCTTTGGTTTGCAAAAATAATAAAAATTTAATGCTTTACTTGAAGTTTTTCTATTTTTATTAATGCTTGTTAAAAAGAAAACACTCTGTTCCTTTTTTCATCGAAACAGAGTGTTCATTATATTGCTAAACAGATGATTATTAATCTTCTACTTGCTTTGCTTCAAAGTCTTTTATCAACTTATCTTGAATATCAGATGGAACAAGTTCGTAACTTGCGAACTTCATTATAAATGAAGCTCGACCACCTGTGAGCGAACTCAATGCGGTAGAATAAGATGACATTTCTTTGAGTGGAACTTTGGCCGCCAATTTTTCAAAGCCTTTCTCGCTGCTCATACCCATAATCATAGCTCGACGGCTTGGCAAATCGCCCATCACATCGCCCATTTTATCGGATGGAACGAACACTTCTACGTCGTAGATTGGTTCGAGAATCTTAGGACCTGCATTTTTAAACGCTTCACTAAAGGCATTGCGTCCTGCAAGCATAAAAGATATTTCGTTAGAGTCTACGGGGTGCATCTTTCCGTCATACACTATCACACGCACGTCGCGAGCGTAAGAGCCTGTCAATGGGCCTTGTTCCATACGTGCCATAATACCTTTTAAAATAGCAGGCATAAAGCGTGCGTCAATTGAACCGCCCACAATACTGTTAACAAACACTAACTTGCCGCCCCATTCCAATGGTATTTCTTCTGTTCCACGCACAGTCACTTTAAATTCTTGCCCGTTAAATTTATAAGTTTCGGGGATAGGCATTCCGTCTTTATAGGGCTCAATAATCAAATGTACCTCACCAAACTGACCGGCACCACCCGATTGTTTTTTATGGCGGTAATCGGCGCGCGCGGCTTTGGTTATTGTTTCACGATAAGGTATTTTGGGTTCTTCAAACTTTATCGGCAACTTATCGTTGTTTTCAAGTCGCCATTTGAGCGTACGCAAATGAAACTCTCCTTGTCCGTGTACCAATGTTTGCTTCAACTCTTTCGATTGCTCAATAACCCACGTTGGGTCTTCTTCGTGCATACGTGTGAGCACCGCCATCATTTTTTCTACGTCGGCTTCGTTCACAGGTTTTATAGCACGTGTGTATTTAGAGTTTGGATATTTTATAAAATCAAATTTATTGTTGGCATCTTTGGCATTGAGCGTGTTGCCTGTCTTCACATCTTTCAGTTTTACCGCCGCACCAATATCTCCTGCTTTCAGTTCTTCCACTTTCTCGCGATTGGCACCTGCCACACTATATATTTGGGCGATACGCTCTTTCGAGCCACGGTCGGCATTCAGCAAGTCGTCACCTTCGTGTACTTTGCCACTCATCACTTTAAAGTAAGACACCTCACCGATGTGTGGTTCTACACTTGTTTTAAAGAAATAGAGCGAAGTAGGAGCAGTAGCATCAGGAGCGATTTCTTCACCCTCGGTATTTTTCACTTTAGGCATTTCAGACACCGATGGAACCACGTTTCCAAGAAACTCCATCAAGCGGCGCACCCCCATATCTTTGCCAGCGCACACACAAAACACAGGAAACATTCCACGGTCTATCAGTCCTTTGCGTATGCCTTCGCGCATTTCATCTTCGGTAAGCGAATCAGACTCGAAGAATTTCTCCATCAAGCCTTCATCATTCTCGGCGGCAGCTTCCACCAAAGCCTTGTGCCATTCCATCGCTTTGTCCATCTGGTCGGCCGGAATATCCTCGATAATAGGTGCGCCTCCTTCGGGTTTCCACGAATATTTTTTCATCAACAGCACATCAATCAGCCCGTTAAATTCGGGACCTGTAGAGATGGGATATTGAATTGGAACTACTTTCGAGCCATAAGCCTCTTTTAGTTGCTCCAATATGTTATCATAGTCGCATTTATCGTTGTCGAGTTGATTGACAAGGAAAATGACGGGTTTATCCAGTTTTTCAGTATATCGGAAATGATTTTGGGTACCTACCTCTACACCATATTGTCCGTTTATCAGGAGAATTGCAGTATCGGTCACATTCAAGGCGGTAACAGTGCCTCCCACAAAGTCGTCGGCACCAGGGCAGTCTATCAGGTTTAGCTTTTTATTGTTCCACTCCACGTGGAAAACGGTAGAAAATACAGAGTAACCATACTCTTGCTCAACAGGGAAATAATCACTAACAGTGTTTTTTGCGGCGATCGATCCGCGACGTTTTATAAGACCACTCTCGTAAAGCATTGCTTCGGCGAGAGTGGTTTTCCCAGATCCAGAACTTCCCAACAGGGCAATGTTCTTAATTTCATTTGTCTGATATACTTTCATAATATACAAGATTTAAAATGAACAAATAAGTATGCTCTTCACATACCGTTAACTTTAGATTTCGCAAATTAGATATTAATCGTGTGAAAAACAACTCCAAAGAGCGTGTTACTAAACATTGTTTTTAAGCACACAAGTCCTATCTTTTCCTACATCAAGCCGTCCGTCTGTCTTGCATCTATTATAATAAGGTGTCGCAGCATTCACGCACTATTCGTCTATGGCGTGATTGCATCCTGTTTCGTAGCCCAAAAGCGTGG
>CAMTPA010000142.1 GCA_947074275.1 uncultured Bacteroides sp. | reverse complement strand
TCTTTTTCATATTCAATTGAATTTAATTGTTATTGATTCCAACCAGCATATTCAGAATCACCACCAGTCCAACCTGGATTCTGAGTTAAGACCTCAGATAATGAAATCTGTGCTTCTGGAATTTTAAAGAACCCAGCAGTAGCTTTATAACGAGTAGAATAACCTCCGTTTTGTGCAGTATTTGTAGATGGGATACCCTCTACATATATATTTTGTCCCAATTGCTTGTCTAAAGCTTCCGCGGCAATATGCCAACGACGTATGTCATTCCAACGAGTTCCTTCAAAAGCTAATTCCCAACGACGCTCTCTCTGCAGAGCTTCTAAGGTATAACCACCAATGGGGGTAAGTTTAGCACGTGTACGAACCTTGTTAATACCTTCTACATTCTCCTTCAGTTCCGACTGCATTAAAAGCACATCTGCAAAACGTACCAAAATTAAATCATGAATATTATTTAATTGCATATTAACAGGTGCTGCATCAGTAGACCATCCGTCGGGGCCATACATTGCTATATCAAAACAAGCAAGATATTCATCATTAGGGAATTTGTCAGTCAAAGTTGTGTTTTTACAAGAAACAGGCGCTTGTTTCTTTGCATAATAATCGGTTTCTTGAATAAAATCAGACCAGCCACCATAAGAGTAGTTTGGTAACTCTTTAACATTTTGTATAGACGCATCTCTACGGATATCAGTAGGCTCGGCAGTAGACCACTCTCTAACTAAGTTTGGTGCGACTGGGCCTGCACCCCAACCTTGACCGAATGGGAACGTGTTTTCGTAAGCTTGTCCGCCACGCACACCAAAATGCAGTGAATAACCATTGCAATATCCAATGGTAGTTTGCCACGAAGCTAATTTGTTATATTTGATAGCAAACATCGACTCAGGGTTTATGGCATTGTCATTTTGAATCCAAGCAAACCCTTTTCCTGCTGTATATGAATAATCTTCTACTGTAAAACTGTTTGTATAAGCCCATAGATTTTGATAATCACTCACCAATGAATATGTACCGCTGCTAACAATGGCATCAAGTACACCGATTACATCCTCTTTTGTTAAGGTTGTTCCATCGGCCAATGTCACAGAGGTCAGAGGAGAGTAGCTTCCGCTTGTAATTTCGGTAATGTCCTCGCCGTTGCAATACATACCTGTGTAGTATAACCATGCACGACCCAATAATGCTCCTGCGCCATATTTGTCAAGATGACCATCAAGACCACGCTCTGCTGGCATAATATCGAAAGCTGTCTTTAAATCTAACAAAATTTGGCCGAAAACATCTGCAGCCGCAGCTTGTGGTACATCTTCTGTAGAAGGAGCTGTAATCAATGGGATTCGTCCGAATTGAGAAATTAGTTCATAATAATAAAATGCGCGTAAAGTTAATGCCTCACCCAATATTCTATTTTTAGCAGCTTCACTTGGAAAACCCTTACAGTTATCTATTGCGTTAATCAAGCTATTAGCGCGAAAAACACCAGTATATCTGTCTGACCAAAACTGTTGCAGCATATTTTCTTGATAGTTGCATAACAAATCCAATGCTTGCATTAGTTTGTCATTACCACCACCACCACCATAATTGTCATCACTTGCCAAAGTAGAAAGATAAAAGAATGACATCTGAGGATTAGCACTAACTTGGCTTAAATTCTGATATACACCTGCTAACATCTGGTTAGCATCTTCATAAGATTCTGGGAATGTAGATGTGGTTTTGTCGGTGTAATTGGTGGTATCCAATGCATCCTCACATCCATAAAGTGTAAAAGCCAGAATCGCAAATATATATGTTAATTTTTTCATATTATTCAAGATTAAAATTTAATATTGACACCTACCATATAAGTTCTTGGGGTTGGGTAATAACCTAAGTCTACACCTAATGCCCAATCATCACTTGAACCACCGTTAGAACCAATTTCAGGATCCATACCTTTATAACCAGTGATGGTGAATAAATTTTGTGCGGTGAAATAAACTCGAAGTTGTGGGAATGGACAGTTTTTCCAAAGTTTCTTGAAATCGTAACCAACTGTTAAGTTCTGCATACGGAAGTAGTCTGCATTCTCAATGTAGATATCAGAAACTTGTTGGAAGTTAACACCACTGTTACCAGGAATTAAGCGTGGATACTTGTTTGAAGTACCTTCGCCGTGCCAGTAGTTATAAACCTCGGTGGTATAGTTTTCATATTGTCCGTCTGTAAATTTACGATAAGAACGGATGTTTTGTCCACCAAATGCACCGTAAGTAGTCACTGCTAAATCGAAACCTTTGTATTCGAAGTTTAACGAGAAACCTAAAGTTAAATCGGGATGAGGATTACCAATTTCAGTTTTATCGCGCTCGTCGATAATGCCATTACCATCAACATCAACAAATTTCAAGTCGCCTGGTTGCAAAGAGTTACCTTGTAGTGCGTTAGCCATATTACCATCACAGTTTTTATTGATGTAGTTTTGTAAATCTGTTTGGTTTTGAATTACACCATCTGTTTTGTATCCATAGAAGTAACCGATTGGTTTTCCAACTTCCATACGATAACAAGGAGAGGTATTTTGAGATAGTACATCACCAGTTCCTTCGATATAACCTTTTGAGTTTTTAACTTCGGTTACTTTATTCTTATTATGAGCGAGATTCAAATTAGCTCCATATTTGAAATCTTTACCAATCATATCATTCCAACTTAATGCCAATTCAAAACCTTCATTTTTAACCGTACCACCATTGATATAAGCACCTGGAGCACCCCAAGTTGCTGGTTGATCTGGCTGAATCAACAAGTCTTTCGTTTCTTTGATGTAATAATCGAAGTATACACCCAATCTACTGCGCAAGAAACGCATATCCAAACCAATATTTGTTTGTCTTGATGTTTCCCAAGTTAAATCAGGATTAGGTACGATATTAGGATAACCACCTTGTGTAGCACTATTCTTGTCTCCATAAGGATATTGTCCGTAATCATCAAATTTGATTGTTGCTAAATATTGGAAGTTTGGCACATTACAGTTACCATTTTCCCCCCAGCTGGCGCGGATTTTCAAAAAATCCAACCAAGAAGAAGTTGACTCCATCCACGACTCATTGCTAACAACCCAACCTGCAGAGAATGATGGAAATACACCCCAACGTTTGCCTCTTGCAAAGTTTGAAGATCCGTCACCACGAATGATAACACTTGCCATGTATTTTTCTTTGTAATCATAGTTGATACGACCAAAGAAAGAAGCTAATGCTCCGTCACCCCAAGGAGTACCAGTTGCAGCAGTAGGAGCGGTAGACATAGAGTTACTCAACCAAGCACGTTGGAAATCTTGGAACAGTAAGTTGTTGGCAGTAGCTGACATACTTTCACCCATACCGTGACCTGATTTTTGGAATGCTTGTCCTACCAATACGTCAAAGTTATTGTTGTTTAGTACACTAAAACGATAGCTCAATGTATTTTCGATAGACCAGCTCCAACCAGTTCCCATTGATTGAGTTACACTGTTAGTGGCATTGCTGTCACCTTGATCGTTGATTTTATATACTGGGCTATAACCACGCCAAGAATTTGAACTTTGTTTGTAAGTAAATTGTCCACGATAATTCAAATTCTTAATTGGCTGAATTTTTAAATAACCGCTTAAAGTCATACCATAGTTTTTACTTATGTTATTGCCTTGTTGGCTATTTACCATTTTTGCAATAGGATTACTTGTGTATGAGTTGTAATCAAACCAACCATTTTGGCTGGTACCACCTGAATTTTTCAAGTCATCATACATATAATAATCTCCCGCCGCATTGCGAACAGGAATCAACGGATTGGCACGCAAGGCATTAGAAATGTCATTGGTGTATTGATTACCAGTATTAATACCCGATTGCTGATTGTGATTATAGAAGAAATTTTGTCCAAAAGTGATGATGTCTAAGTTCCCTTTTCTCAATAATACGTGTTCAGAGTTCATACGTACAGTACCACGTTTGAAATTTGAAGCACAAGGTTTACCTAAAATACCGTCTTGTTGACTAAATGATACACCTGTTGAGAAGGTTGAGTACTCTGACCCACCTGCTATGTTGAGAGAGTTGTTTGTTATAAACGCATTTTTGTTGCGCATCTCTTCCAGCCAGTTTGTACCCTTGTCGCTACCATCCATATAGGCATTATATTGAGCTTGCGACATATATTTTGTCCATTCATAAGGGTCTTTACCTGTGTTGAAATTGATTTGATCCATAATACCCATATACTGTCTGGCATCGAGTAAATCTGGCATTCTATATACATTTTGCCAGCCAAAGCTTCCATCATAGCTAACCATAATTTTGCCCACTTTACCCTGTTTGGTTGTAACCAAGATTACACCATTGGCAGCACGAGCACCATAGATTGCACTTGATGCAGCATCCTTTAAAACATCTAACGATTCAATATCACCAGGGCTTATGGCATTAATATCGCCTTCTACGCCATCGATTATATAAAGAGGAGTTGTGCTGCGGTTAGATCCAGCACCGCGAATGTTTACTTTAAAACCCGAACCTGGTTGACCTGAAGTGGAAACAATATTAACACCAGGAGTTTGACTTTGAAGTGCATTCAAGGGATTAACAGTGTTCAACTTTGAAATGTCATCACCTTTTACTTGAACAGTAGCACCAGTTACAAGTTTCTTTTTCTGTGTACCATAACCCATTACTACTACTTCGTCAAGCGATTTCGAGTCTTCGGCTAAAGTGATATTTAAGCGTGTTTGATTGGTAATTTTAATTCTTTGAGGTAGATAACCGATGTAGCTTACTATAATTGTAGCATCAGGTTGTACGTCGAGTGTGAAATTCCCGTCTAAATCGGAGATTGCACCATTAGTGGTTCCTGCTTCAATGATATTGGCTCCGATAATCGGCTCACCATACGCATCGACCACTGTACCAGTAATTTTTTTCATTTGCTGCGCAGTTTCAACATAAGTTGAAGAACTTGCAAAAAGTTGTGGAGTATAACCCAGCCCAACGACTGTACATACACCGACAAGCAGCGCTGTTTTTCTGAAATTTAAATTCATACGTGTATTCTTCTTAGATTAATTAATTTGTTTCGTTTTTTTTTACAATGAAACAATTTTGTAGTTAACTTAAAACGATAAGTAATGATGTACTTTTGTATTTGTAAGCATTTTGCTCACACAAAAAATGATGTTTTTATCTCATAGGCATACATTTTCTTAAAATTGTTAAACATAAATTATAGTATTATTTTAAATGCTTTGTAATAGTGCAAAATTAATTTTTAAAACATTAACACAATGGTACTATTTTATCATTTAATGGTATTGATTTGATATTTTATGTATTTAATTAATGTATATTTTATAATAGGTGATTTT
>CAMTPA010000141.1 GCA_947074275.1 uncultured Bacteroides sp. | reverse complement strand
TGTAACCGGCTGATCCGTAGTCAGCTACTCTATTCAGTTGAGCTACGCGGCCTTTTCATTTAACGGCTGCAAAGATACGCACTTTTTTGAATTTAACAAGAGATGTGAGATGTTTTTCTTAATAGATATTCAAAATAATGATAATTTCAGATTAGTGATTCAAGCTTTAAACTTCCATTTCAATTCGTTTTCAATGAGTTATAATGACTTGTGTCTTTTGTGAATGTCGCAAGAAAAAAAGAAGAATCTATTGACTTGTTTTTAAAATAAAGAGTGCTGCTACTTACAATAAGGTATAGTGATGTGTTTGATGTTGATAATATACAAAAAAAGAGGGCACATCACTCTTTTTGATGCACCCTCTTTGGTAGTTGTTATCTATTCACGCTAGATAAGCTCAATGCTTCTTTTTACGAAATTGCTTAATGCTTCGCCTTTCAGCATATTGTTTTGCAATAAGGCTAAGTCGATAAGCTGGCGCACGATTTTATTGCTCGATGCGTAATTGGCAATAATACCGTTCTTTTGATTTTTCAACTCTTCGACTTTTGCATTCAAGTCTTTCAGCTCGTCTTTTTCAGTAGTAGGAATTTCTTCGTCCTTTTTGCCTTCCTGACTTTTTTGAAGAGCGTTACATTTGTTTTGAGTCTCATCAATTGATGCTTGTATTGGAGCGACTTCTGCCGAACAAGCACTCTCTTCGTCAGCCAATACTTGCTTGATGAGTTTGTGGTCGGAGTTTAAAACCAAGTTGAACATATCGGGCATCTCACCGTAGAAGCTCATTCCTGCTTGTACATTTGCCATCTCTTTCATACGGCGCATATATTCGCTTTGAGTAATCATCACAGGTGCAGCGTTGTCGCCCATTGGCTGAATCATCGTATGGAACTCAACCTTGTCTACACGTGGCAGTTGGCTTTTAAACATCGTAGCCAATGCGTCTTGCTTAGAGCTTTCCAAAACTTCTTTCTTTTGGTCGTCTTTTACAATCAAATTGTCCACCACATCGCTGTCTACACGGGTAAAGCGTGATTTCTCGAACTTTTGCTCAAGCATACTTACCATTGGTGTGTCCAATTGTCCATCCATCAATAACACGTTGTAACCTTTGTTGTTGGCTGCCTCGATGTAGCTGTATTGCTCTTCTTTGTGATTTGTATACAGATAAATCAAATTGCCATCTTTATCAGTTTGGTTGCCTTTGATAAGCTCTTTATACTCGTCAAATGTATAATGTTTGTCTTCGGTATCTGTAAGAAGCGCATACTTGCAGGCTTTGTCATAAAAGTCTTCTTGCGTCAACATTCCGTACTCTATGAATATTTTCAAATCGTTCCATTTTGCTTCAAACTGCGAGCGGTCGTTTTTAAAAATAGATTGCAAACGATCGGATACTTTCTTTGTGATGTACGTAGAAATCTTCTTCACGTTCGAGTCGCTTTGCAAATAAGAGCGCGACACGTTCAATGGAATATCTGGTGAGTCGATTACTCCGTGAAGCAAAGTCAAGAAGTCGGGGACAATGCCTTCTACTGAGTCTGTTACATATACCTGATTGCAATACAATTGAATTTTATTGCGGTTCAACTCGATGTTGCTTTTTACTTTTGGGAAGTACAAAATACCAGTCAGGTTGAATGGGTAGTCTACATTCAAATGAATCCAAAACAAAGGCTCGTCCGACATAGGGTAAAGTTCGCGATAGAACTTGATGTAGTCCTCATCTGTCAACTCGCTCGGTTTGCGTGTCCAAAGCGGATCGGTGTTGTTGATAATGTTGTCTTCATTTGTTTCCTCTTGCTTGCCGTCTTTCCACTCTTTTTTCTTTCCAAAAGCAATAGGCACAGGAAGAAACTTGCAGTATTTGTTGAGCAACGAAGTGATGCGTGCTTCTTCCAAAAACTCTTTGCAATCGTCGGCTATATATAATATGATATCTGTGCCACGATCAGCCTTTTCAGTCTCTTCAAGTGTATATTCGGGGCTGCCATCGCAAGTCCATTTCATTGCTTTTGCATCCTCTTTATACGACTTGGTAATCAATTCTACTTTGTCTGCCACCATAAAGGCCGAATAGAATCCAAGTCCAAAATGGCCGATGATTGCATTGGCATCGTTTTTATACTTTTCCAAAAAGTCGTTTGCACCCGAGAAAGCGATTTGGTTGATGTATTTATCAATCTCTTCGGCAGTCAAGCCAATACCACGATCGGAAATGGTGATTGTTCCTTCGCCCAAAGACACGTGTACTGTCAAGTCACCCAACTCGCCTTTAAACTCATTGATAGAGGCCAGTGTGTTTAGCTTTTGAGTAGCATCTACGGCGTTTGAAACCAATTCACGCAAGAAAATTTCGTGATCACTGTACAAGAACTTTTTGATGATGGGGAAAATGTTTTCGGTAGTAACCCCAATATTACCTTTTTGCATAATGATTATATTTTAAAGTTTACTGTTATAAGTTTAATTAATTCGTATTCATAAAGACAAAAAAAATGCCAGATTGTTCAATCTGACATTTTGACGTATTTTGAAATATGTATAATAATTGTCAAGCTTTCTCAAGCGACATTTTTATCTCTTGGTTTGCATCGTCTAAAGTTACCGATATGATGTTTCCATCTTTGGGCGAAGCAGCTACAATCAGTTCGGATAATCCATCTTCCAAATGAGTTTGAATAGCACGTTTCAAAGGACGCGCACCATACTGAATATCATATCCCTTATTGGCGATGAAGTCTTTTGCTTTCTCGTCAATCACCAACTGATAGCCAATGTTTTCAACCCGGCTTAATAGTCCTATCAATTCGATGTCGATAATTTGTTTGATAGCTTCCAGGTTGAGTTGGTCGAAAGTAATGATTTCATCAATTCGATTCAAAAACTCGGGTGCGAACGATTTATTGAGTGCTTTTTGTATTACACCACGCGAATGTTCCTTGTCATCCGCTTGATTTAATGTAGAAAAACCAATGCCTCTACCAAACTCTTTGAGCTGACGACTGCCCACGTTGGAAGTCATTATAATCACTGTGTTTTTAAAATCGATGATTCTGCCATAACTGTCAGTCAGACGACCTTCGTCCATTACTTGAAGCAACAGATTGAACACGTCCGAATGTGCTTTTTCTATTTCATCCAAAAGTACGATGGAGTAGGGCTTGCGGCGCACTTTTTCTGTGAGTTGTCCACCCTCTTCATAGCCTACATACCCAGGAGGTGCTCCTACCAAGCGCGATACAGTAAATTTCTCCATATATTCGCTCATATCAATACGAATCAAAGCGTCGGCCGAACCAAACATATATTTAGCAAGTTCTTTTACTAAATGTGTTTTACCTACACCCGTAGGGCCCAAAAACATAAACGTGCCAATCGGTTTATTGGGGTCTTTCAATCCCACACGACTGCGCAATATTGCTTTGGCCAGTTTTTCGATAGCTGGGTCTTGTGCAATAACTTTCGATTGGAGATGATCTTTCATTCCATTTAGTTTGATGCCCTCGGCTTGTGCCATTCGTTGTACGGGAATACCCGAAATCATCGAAACGACGTTGGCTATCTCTTCTTCATCTACAATTTCTCGGTTATCTTTCAGTCGATTTTCCCATTCAGCTTTCATCTGATCAAGTTCAACGGACATACTTTTCTCTTGATCGCGGAAGCTGGCTGCCAATTCAAAGTTTTGCGACTTTACTGCATTGTTTTTTTTCTCTTTAGCTTCTTCAATTAGCTTTTCCTGTTCCTCTATTTCTTTGGGTACATTTATATTCTTTAAATGTACGCGCGAACCAGCCTCATCGAGCACATCGATAGCCTTGTCTGGAAATTTGCGGTCGGTGATGTAGCGATCGGTTAGTTTTACACACGCCTGAAGCGCATCGTCTGTAAAGGTCACATTGTGGTGATCTTCGTATTTATCTTTGATGTTGCGCAATATTTGCAACGTTTCTTCGGCGGTGGTTGGCTCTACAATGATTTTTTGGAATCTGCGTTCCAATGCACCATCCTTTTCAATGTTCTTTCTATACTCATCAAGTGTAGTGGCGCCAATGCATTGTATTTCGCCACGTGCCAACGCTGGTTTTAGCATATTAGCGGCATCCATTGATCCTGCTGCCGAACCTGCGCCAACAATCGTGTGTATTTCGTCGATAAATAAAATCACATTTGGATTTTTTTGTAATTCGTTCAAGATAGAACGAATGCGCTCTTCAAACTGTCCACGGTATTTGGTGCCTGCCACTACCGAAGTCATATCGAGTGCAATGAGACGTTTATCGAACAAGATACGTGACACTTTTTTTTGCACAATGCGCAATGCCAGCCCCTCTACAATAGCAGATTTGCCTACACCAGGTTCACCAATCAAGATAGGGTTGTTTTTCTTGCGACGGCTCAATATTTGTGCCAAACGCTCTATTTCACGCTCACGGCCAATCACAGGGTCAAGTCGTCCTTCTTCTGCTGCTTTGGTCATATCGGTGCCAAAGTTGTCGAGCACAGGTGTATTATTGTCCGATTTCTTGGTAGTGGTTTGCGCACGTTGTGCATTTTCGGGATTATTCGATTTTTTGCCCGAGTGAAGGTTGTCCATCTCTTCCTCATCCTCTTCGTCACTGAAACCCATACCAGAAGTTACATCGGGTTGAAGTGATAATTGCTCGAACACCATTTCATAATTAATATGACCTGTTTTTTCGAGGACATCTGCCGCCGAATTATTCTTTTCTTTTAGAATGGCCAATAAGATATGCTCCACATCTGCTGTTTTGCTTTTCAATAGACGTGCTTCTAAAATACACATTTTTAATATCTTGGCACTGTTTTTAGACAAAGATATATCATCTGCGGATTCTCCTTCAAATATTTTATTGTCAGGGTCTGATTCTGATGATAATTCAAGTTCTTGCTTGATATTCATCAAATTAGCGTTGAGTTTATTTAATATCTCAATTGCTCTTCCTTCGCCATCACGAATAAGCCCCAGCATCAAATGTTCCGGTCCGATTTGTCTGCTATTAAGTCGGTTTGCCTCTTCTTTACTATAAAGTATTATATCGGAAACTCTTTGTGAGAACTGATTATTCATATTTATCTTACTCCTTAATTACTAATACGTTTTACTACTGAGTTTACTGACAAAGATAATCATAAGATTGATATATGCTTTGTTCTTTTGCTTTATTTATTGAATAACAAATGTTATGCCAAAAAGTAGGTTGAATGATGAAAAAAAGTTGCCGTTTTGGGTTATGAGTAGCCCAAATAGTGTTTCGGTAGATTTATTATGGATTATATTGTTTGTGATTTTTAGTATATATACACGAAAAAAGGCACATAGTTGTTACTATATGCCTTTTTTCAGTGATCCGCCTGGGGCTCATTAATTGAATATCGTTAAAATATAAATG
>CAMTPA010000140.1 GCA_947074275.1 uncultured Bacteroides sp. | reverse complement strand
GAGATGGAATCTCGTGACTGGAGTTCAGACGTGTGCTCTTCCGATCTACATAACATCATAAAAACATTTGGTCCAAGTACATTTTCATAATTATTAGAAATGAATTGCTTTATATACTGATTCATCTCCATAACCAGTGCCTCGCTTTCTTTGTTTAGTTGTCTATGTATATCAATTAAATCCTCACCTTCCATCATCATACGCATCTCTTTTCTTTCCAACTCATCCAACTTTGCTTCAATTTCATTTCTTTGTTGAATAAAGTCATATAACGCATCATTGAGAGGGGTTCCTTTAGCTTGGAGTAGATTATCCGTTATCGTCACTTTCACATTTCCTTTTTCAATCACCAATGGCATTACCTCTTCACTACCCATATAAAGGGCAGCCATCTTTACCGTATCAACCTCACCACTCATAAAAAAAGCACCGTGGACAATTTCTGCCGAATCTACTTTCACCCATTCACCGTTATCAAATACTTTTACGTAAATCGTGCGTCCGTCTAAGCTTCTGACAGATGAAGATCCACTTATTTCGTATGAAGGCGTACACCCCGTAGAGAAAACAGATACAAATAAAAATAAAGGCAATAATTTACTGATATACATCCGCTATCTAGTTTTGATTTATCACAAATATATAATAGATTCGGGTTGTACAGAAACTTTTTATCAATATTTAAAATTCGTAATGTTCTTTTCTTTAATAATCCTTATAAACTCATTAGCACTCAACTATATCTCGGTTTGTTTTTATAAATTTGCACACTTTGACTTTATAAAATGTCAAGAATGGCCAAACTGTTTTATCCTAAACGTAGTTATTACATCTTATGTCAACATACACACCATTTGCCAAGCCTTTTTATACAATACTCTAATTGGTTGAAGCGATAGCAATACGGGATAGATTGCCATTATTAAAAAAAATGAAGCTGCATCAAGAGAGTCCCTAAACATTTCATTTCAGATGTGCTTCCCAATAAGTTTATAGAAGAATATATATTATTTACAATTGAATCAATAATGAATAGACTAAGATTTTACGCATTGACCTTTGTGATATTGGTCGTTTGTTCTGCAAAAGCAGACGAAGGTATGTGGTTGCTACAATTAATGCAACAACAAAACTCCATCGATATGATGAGAAAGCAAGGCTTGCAGTTAGAAGCTGAAGATTTGTACAATCCAAATGGTGTTTCACTAAAAGATGCGGTTGGTATTTTTGGTGGTGGTTGTACTGGAGAAGTTATCTCCCCTGAAGGTCTTATCCTCACGAACCATCACTGTGGATACTCTTTTATCCAGCAACACAGTTCGGTCGAGAACGATTACCTCACCGATGGTTTTTGGGCTACATCGAGAGAAAAAGAGCTACCTACCCCACGTTTGAAGTTCACGTTTGTTGAACGTATTGATGATATTACAGAATTAGTAAATCAGAAGGTTGC
Organism: uncultured Bacteroides sp.; assembly: GCA_947074275.1. Taxonomy (GTDB): domain Bacteria; phylum Bacteroidota; class Bacteroidia; order Bacteroidales; family Bacteroidaceae; genus Bacteroides. The sequence goes on along the minus strand of CAMTPA010000140.1, from coordinate 4,008 downwards.
CAACAAGGAAATTACAGAAGTAGAAGCTTTCTCACCTGAGTTTTTAAGCAAATTGGCAAAGGAGTTATTAAGCCAAAGCGATTTGAAAGACGCTCCAGGTATTGAACCACAAGTCTTGCCATTTTATGCTGGAAACAAGTTTTATATGATCTACAAAAAAGTATATCCTGATGTACGTATGGTTGCAGCTCCTCCCTCGTCGGTAGGTAAGTTTGGTGGAGAAACAGACAACTGGATGTGGCCACGTCATACAGGAGATTTTTCTATGTTTCGCATTTATGCCGATGCCAATGGTAACCCTGCGGAATACAGTGAATCAAATACTCCCCTACAAACGCCCAAACATCTTTCTATCTCTTTGAAAGGTTTGAATGAAGATGACTTTGCAATGGTAATGGGATTTCCCGGCAGCACAAGCCGCTACCTGACAGTATCGGAGGTTGAAGAAAGAATGAGATCAATCAACGATCCACGCATTGATGTTCGTACGGCTCGACTGAATGTATTGAAAGAGGCAATGAATGCCAGTGATAAAACGCGTATTCAGTATGCCAATAAGTATGCAGGATCATCTAACTATTGGAAAAACTCAATTGGAATGAACAAGGCCATTGTAGACAATAATGTTTTGGGGACGAAATCAGAACAAGAAAAACGTTTTGGAGAGTTTGCCAAAGCTCAAAACAATGCTGCTTATATGAGTGTAGTGCAAGAGATTGATGATGCCGTAGCCATCACAGCTCCGTTAAAATATCAACAAACAGCTTTGATTGAAACGTTTTTTGCTGCTATCGAGTTTGGTAATTCATATCAAATAATGGATGATTTGAAACTAGCTATCCAAGAAAAAAATGAAGAGGCTATTGCAAGCAATATCGAAGCACTAAAAACCATTTTCGAGCGCATTCACAACAAAGACTACGATCACGAAGTAGATCGTAAAGTAGCTAAAACACTCTTCCCACTTTATGCGGAAATGGTGCCTGCTAACCAACGTCCTACATTCTACGACATCATCGAAAAAGATTATAAGGGAAATTACAACCAATTTATCGATGCAATGTATGACCATTCAATTATGTCGAGCCAAGCAAACTTTGATAAGTTCATCAAGAAACCTACTGTAAAGGCAATTGATGAAGATATCGCAACAAACTATTCTCGTGCTAAGGCTGAGAAGCGTGTACAGTTGGACAACGAACTTCAAGCTGCCAACGAAAAGTTGCTTGTGTTGCACAAAACATACATCAGAGGCCTCGGTGATATGAAACTACCCACTCCTTCTTATCCTGATGCGAACTTTACTCTTCGTGCTACTTATGGCACAGTGAAACCATATAGCCCCAGAGACGGAGTGTTCTACAATTACTACACCACAACCGATGGTATTCTTGAAAAAGAAGATCCCAACAACCGTGAATTTAATGTGCCCGCAAAGCTAAAAGAGCTGATTCTAAACAAAGACTTCGGACGCTACGCAATGCCAAATGGAGATATGCCCGTTTGCTTCCTTTCTACCAACGACATCACTGGTGGCAATTCAGGTAGCCCTGTGTTGAATGCCAATGGAGAACTAATCGGTTGTGCCTTTGATGGAAATTGGGAGTCGCTAAGTGGAGATATTAGTTTCGACAACGACCTTCAACGTTGTATCAATTTGGATATTCGTTACATTCTTTTCATCCTCGAAAAGCTGGGCAATTGTGGACATTTAATTGATGAAATGACTATTGTAGAATGAAAATAAAAGCTTTATCCTTATTATTAGCCTTTACCTCTATCCACGCTTTTGCCGATGAAGGTATGTGGATGCTCACTGACTTGAAAGAGCAAAATGCAGCCGCAATGCGAGAGTTGGGGCTTGAGATTCCTATTGAAGCGGTGTATAGCGCAGAAGGCATTTCACTAAAAGATGCTGTTGTTCATTTTGGTGGTGGTTGCACGGGCGAGATTATTTCATCCGAAGGGCTTCTTCTCACAAATCACCATTGTGGCTACGGAGCAATCCAAAAACACAGCAGCGTAGAGCACGATTATCTGACCGATGGTTTTTGGGCAATGAATCGTGATGAAGAACTTCCTTGCGAAGGATTAACAGTAACGTTTATTGACCAAATACTCGATATAACTCCTTACGTACAAGAGCAATTGGCCAAAGATGAAGACCCCGATGGTGTGAATTATCTTTCACCTTCTTATCTTGAAAAGGTAGCCGACCGCTTTGCCGAAGAAAATAACATCGAAAAAACGGACGCTACCCGCTTGGAACTAAAGCCTTTTTATGGAGGCAATCGCTATTATATGTTCGTTAAAAAAGTGTACAACGACATACGTATGGTAGGTGCTCCTCCTTCATCTATCGGGAAATTTGGTGCAGACACAGACAACTGGATGTGGCCACGCCACACAGGGGATTTTTCATTGTTTCGCATCTATGCCGACAAAGAAGGTAACCCTGCTCCTTACTCCGAAGAGAATGTTCCGCTAAAAGTGAAAAAACATCTAAAAATCAATGCCAATGGTATTCAGCAAGGCGATTTCGCTTTTGTGATGGGCTTTCCCGGACGAAATTGGCGATATATGATTTCGGATGAAGTAGAAGAGCGAATGCAAACAACCAATTTTATGCGTCACCACGTAAGAGGCAATCGTCAAGAGGTGCTGATGGAGCAAATGCTGAACGACCCTGCTGTGCGCATTCATTATGCAAGCAAGTATGCCTCTTCGGCCAATTACTGGAAAAACGCAATCGGTATGAACGAAGGGTTGATTCGCCTAAAAGTGTTGGATACCAAACGCATCCAGCAAGAGCAGCTTCTTGCTAAAGGACGAGCCGAAAACAACAATACGTATCAAGAGGCATTCAACCAGATTCGCTCCATTGTGGCAAGTCGTCGTCAACCAATGTATCATCAGCAAGCCATCAATGAAGCCTTGGTCACTGCACTCGATTTTATGAAGATTCCATCGCTCAAAGATTTAGAATTGGCTCTTGCGTTGAAAGACAAAGAGAAAATTGAGACAGCCAAAACAAAGTTGAAAGAAGAGGGTGAAAAATATTTCAGCAACGTGCCATATCCTGAAGTAGAAAAGTTGGTAGGCAAACGTATGCTTGAAACGTATATGGAATACATCCCACAAGACCAACGTATCACTATTTTCGATGTAATAAACACCCGATTCAAAGGAGATAGCGACGCATTTATTGATGCTTGCTTTAAGTACTCCATTTTTGGCAATAAAGAGAATTTTGATAAATTCATCCAAAAACCCACTCTCAATAAAATAGAGAAAGACTGGATGGTGTTGTTCAAATACTCCATCGTAGACGGATTGGCTCAGACTGCTTTGCAGATGCAAGAAGCAAATACCAACTACAACTCCGCTCACAAGGTGTGGGTAAAGGGTATGATGGATATGAAGCAAGAAAACGGACTTCCTATCTATCCCGATGCCAACTCCACCCTGCGCTTAACTTATGGACAGGTATTGCCCTACGCGCCAGCAGATGGTGTGCGCTACAACCACTACACTACCTTGAAAGGTGCGATGGAAAAAGAAGACCCAAGCAACTGGGAGTTTGTAGTGCCCGACAAGTTGAAACAACTTTATAACGACAAGGACTACGGACGCTATGCAATGGAGAATGGAGAGATGCCCGTTTGCTTCATCATCAACACTGATAATACTGGAGGCAACTCGGGTAGCCCCGTATTCAACAGCAAAGGCGAACTGATAGGGACAGGGTTCGACCGCAACTACGAAGGATTGACAGGAGACATCGCTTTCCGTCCGTCGTCGCAACGTGCAGCCTGTGTCGACATTCGCTACACGCTTTTCATCATCGATAAGTTTGCAGGTGCTTCACACCTGATTGAAGAGATGGATATTGTAGAATAAAGGCTCTATGGAATTGCTAACTTTGCCTGGACAATAAGTTATTCGCTTAACTTATTGTCCAAGATCGGAAGAGCACACGTCTGAACTCCAGTCACGAGATTCCATCTC
>CAMTPA010000139.1 GCA_947074275.1 uncultured Bacteroides sp. | reverse complement strand
ATAACTATTTCACGATGTTTTTATAGGCAATCGTTTCCAAATAAATCGTGGAATAAGTCGCCATCCAAAAACGATTATTCTGTATCTCCAGTCGATAATAGCTATTCTCTTTTTTCTATCAATCGCTTTTACTATTTCTTGAGCTACCGTCGTCGATGACATCAACAAGGGATAATGCTTTCCGTCATTTAATAAATCTGTTTTTACGAATCCCGGACGTATATCGGTAAATGAAATAGGGATGTGCTGCATGTTGGCAAGTTGTTCCAAAGCATCAATGTATGTGTTTTGAAATCTTTTTGTAGCTGAGTAGGCAGGAGCAATCCCCAATCCTTTAGTGCCGGCTATCGAACTGATAACTGTCAGCTGACCACCACCTTGTTGTTTGAAGTAGTTGAATGCAGCAGTAGTCATTCGCACAAAACCCTCGGCATTGGTTTGTATTGTTTGCAGTTCCACTTCCTCTTTCAGCTCGATGTTTTGGTAGCCGATGCCCGAACTTAATAGAAAAATATCCATCCCGCCCAATTGTGCAATCAACGAATGTAGGTTTTCGGTAGCTTCTTTTTGTGTCACATCTATTATTTGTGTTGCTACTTGTTGTGGGGCTAACGATTTTAATGCTTCCAATTTGTCTGCACGTCGTGCTGCGACACCAATTTTCCAACCTTTTGCAATCCATAGTTTTGCAATTTCTAATCCTATGCCCGATGAAGCTCCTACGATAATGGCTCTTTTCATAAACTTGTTATGCTATTGTTTCAGTAAATAATGTTTGATAAACTCTAAAGGAGCATATAGAATCATTCGAGGGCCAGCATATCGCATCACCTCTCTCATTCTGTTTCTCATTGTTGCCTTGTAGCAGTGAATGGCGCATTGTTTGCAACTCTTTTTTTGTTCTCCAAAAGGACATTTGTCCAATCGTTCGTGAGCGTACAAAAGCAACTCATTGCAATGGGGGCAAAGTGGGTCACAACCCTCCCTCTTTTTGCAATAGATACCTATCATCACTTTTACGATTTTTTTTTCGTTCTCAATTCGCTTTCCTTCTTTTGTTGTCACCTTATAAGTATTGGTAATGGAGCAAATATAGGCAGAATATAGGATAAGAATAAAAAAAGAGCATAAAAAAACGGTACCCCGATTCACATCGCAGCACCGTCACAACACAAACACAAAATAAAACACGACAAAACTACTATGCAATCTTACCTGTCTATGCCGGGGAGGCAGTAGATATTACTTCTGTGTATATTCTCATACTCACAAAGCACTTCAGGTCGATTTGCACTATAATAAACAGTATAGTTTCTTTTTTGTTCAGTGAGTTTGAAAAAAAAGTGATTTTATTTTTAAAATCACTTCTCCGATAGCTTTAAACCTTGCCTAAACGTTTGGGATTTCCGTGCCACGAGCATCCCAGGCAGTACACTTTCGACAAATCAAACCCATCGAGCGAATGCTCTGGATCTTTGGGAATAATTACCCCATCATCTATCACATAAACTAATAAACGCTCGCCTTTGTTGTTTTTCACATACATACTGGCAATTTTACACTGGGGACAGAGTTTCTTTCTTCTTGTTTGCATAAACAGCTTAATTTATTTCGTTTTAAAAAGAGTGTTCTTTTTCAATCGTCATTCGCTTGTTGTCGATGGGGTGATTGAAAGAGATGCTTGCAGCGTGTAGGCACAATCTTTTTGAGCCTTTCCCATAAAGTACATCCCCAATAATAGGGGCATTCAGCCCTTGCGAGTGAGCAGCGTGTACACGAAGTTGGTGAGTTCGTCCAGTCAACGGATAAAATGCGATAAGAATGCCACTGGCTCGATGTTCTATCACTTCATAGCGGGTGATAGCCTTTTTGCCATACTGTTTGCTCACCATTTGGCGTGGCCTATCCGATGGGTTGCAGCATAGCGGTAAATCAATGATACCCGATTGAGGTATATCGCAAACTTCAATCAAAGCGATGTATTTTTTTGTAACGGTGTGATTGGCAAATTGTTCTTGAAGTACTTTGTGTACATCTTTGTTTTTGGCTACAATGAGTAGCCCAGATGTGTCCATATCCAACCGATGCACCATAAGTGGCCCCGTAGCGTTTGGGTATCTATGCTTTGCCCATTCATATACCGAGAATGAAACCTCTTTGCCCGGTACGGATAAAACTCCTTCCGGCTTGTTGATTACTACCAAACATTCATCTTCATATACAATCTCTAAATCAATCTTTTTGTCATCGCTCATCTCCAAAACGCTGCTTTCTATTTGTAGCCCTTGTAGCATATAAGTTAAGATAGGCTTGCATTTCTCGTTGCATGCCGGATAGTAATATCCCTCTTTGCGTAGCTCGTTTGATGAAGCTTTGCCCCACCAAAACTCAGCCATAGCTATTGGGTGCAGATTGTTGAGATAGGCATATTGCAATAGCTTGGGAGCAGCGCATTCGCCTGCACCAGCCGGAGGCATCTTATGCAACGTTTCGTCGAATACCTTATACAGTGTTTTTGTTTCACCGTTGCAATTGAGCAGTGTAAATTGGCTGAACAACCATTGCTGCAACAGGGCCGAACGAGTTTTTCTCTCTTCTTTCAATGCCTCTACCTTTTTGTCCATTTGTTGCACAGTTGCTTCAGCCTCTGTTTTGAGTTGCTTCCAGTCGTTTTCTTTGCGCTTCATCTCTGCCTTCATAAATTGGCTCTCGCGTATCATCTCGGCTATCTCTTCTGGGTTTGTGTTTTGCTCTCTTCTGCAATCTCTTTCTTGCTTGGCAAGTTTGATGATTTGTTGTGCCTCGGTGCGAAATGTTTTGTATTGCAAGTTTAGATTATCTCTCTTCCGAATAGCCGATTGATAGGTTTCGGATTTTAAGATATGCTCTATCTGGCTGTTGATGCTTGATATTTCGTTCTCCTCGGCCTTAAAATAACCGTTGGGGGTAAGCAGGTCGTAAATAGGGGGAACAAAATAGGGGTGACAACTGCAACCATTTAGCAATCCGGAGAAGGCTGCCAAATAGCCCAACTCCCCTTTGGGGCTTCTCACAACCAGCACACCAAACATTTTACCCTCCTTTATCTCTGTTTTGTTCAAGTAGCTTTGTGTCTCTTTGGCTGCAATCTCGCACAAAGGGTGGGGAGAGTAGTAGAAAGGGTTTGTGAATAACTCTGGCATCAAGATGCCCGTTGTTGGCTTGTTGAAGTGGTGAAACATTTTGATTGCAAAATTTAGATATGTTGCGAAGTTACAAGTTTATGACGGATAAAATAGAGCGTCGCCCTCTTTATTTTTGCACACTTTTTCGTGGTTTGTGAATTTTTTGTAGATTTGCGGTTCAATTATATATAACTCCTTAAATAAAATAGAAACAATGAACAAGGTTATTATTGGCTCCTACGAGGATTTTGAACAATTGGTAGGAAAACAAATAGGTGCTTCCGAATACGTAGAGGTTTCTCAAGAACGCATCAATCTTTTTGCGGATGCAACCTTAGACCATCAATGGATTCACGTGGATACAGAACGTGCCAAAGTAGAAAGTCCTTATAAAAGCACAATTGCACACGGATATTTAACTCTATCATTGCTGCCACATATGTGGAATCAGATAATAGAGGTAAACAACCTTCGTATGATGGTGAACTATGGTATGGATAAGATGAAGTTTGGACAAGCAGTGCTTGCAGGGCAGAGCATACGTTTGGTGGCTCATCTGCATTCATTGCAAAACTTACGTGGTGTAGCCAAAGCCGAAATTAAGTTTGTTATCGAAATAGAGAATCAACCCAAGAAAGCACTCGAAGGCATTGCAACCTTCCTGTATTACTTTAATTGATGCGATAATACATACGAAAAGGCTGATTGCATAGGAAACAGATTCCGGCAATCAGCCTTTTTTGTGTTAAGTCATTTTATCTCGTTTTATAAACACGCATTATCAAGTTGGTAGGTAGGCCTATCTACCTCGCTGAACAGGCCTGTCTACCACATTGGCAAGGCCTTGCCAGCAAGCCAACTACGCCTTGCCAGCTAAGTGAGGGCTTGTGTCTTGATAATGAATGATTTATAAAAATGCACCAAATTTGTAACTCTGTAATTTAAAATTGATTAATAAACGATTTTAAATCAAGTTATCTCAGTCGATATAAATCATTTTCTTAGTCATACCTCCATCTATGGTGATGTTTTCTCCATTGATGAAGTTGTTGTCGGGGTTGCACAAGAATAAACAAGCACGTGCCACATCATCGGGGCAGCCCACCCGACCCGAAGGATGTTGCTGATGATCTTCTTTTCGCAGTTTGCTATAATCACCGTTCTCTATCCAGCCGGGCGAAATAGAGTTTGCCGTTACGTGCCACTTAGACATTGATAATGCTAAAGCGTGTGTCAAAGAATAAACACCGCCTTTCGATGCTGCGTATGCTTCACTTCCCGTTTCACTCATCAGATAGCGTGTTGAGCAAATATTGATAATCCGTCCATAGGAGTTGGGGATAGACAAAGCCTCCCGATGAATGGCAAGCTGACGTGCGGTAACAAATACCGAACGAAGATTTACATTGATAACCCGGTCAAAGTCCTCGATGGTTGTATCTGTAATTGGTGCGAACTCGCTGATGCCAACGTTGTTAATCAATACATCTATATCTCCCCACGAATTGAATAATTCCTTCATACATGCTTCCAATTCGGCATAATCATTCACATCTACTTGATAAAACAAAGCACCAGTTTCGATGGCGGTCATTCGCCCCGATGCTTCGTTGTGGTCGCAAAATGCTACGATTGAGCCTGCGTCGCAAAAAGCCTTAACGATGGCTTTGCCTATGCCATTTGCACCCCCTGTCACAAACACCCTCTTTTTAGGTTCAGGAGCAGGTTGAACACTTTTCTTAGTTATAGGCTTTCCTGCCTTTTGCCAGGCTGCTTTTCGAGCTTCGTATTGCTCATATTGTTTCTCGATGTAATTGTCTGCCATAATATTTTTAGCACTGTGTTATTATATATACTCTATTCACTGTCTACGTGAGGTGGGGTGGCAGTTTTTGCAGTTTTAGAAATTTGTTTTACTAAATAGTATTTGATGCTCGAAGAGTCGGCAGCAGGTTTCTCCTGAACCTCCTCTTTCACATCCAACACATATTCGTATCCCGGTTCATAATCGAATCCTTCTATTTTGCTATAAAACAGTTCCCAGTTTGTGGCATCACCTTTTTTCACCATCATACATTTCTGAGGTGCTACTCCCATACAGTCTACGCAGGTAGAAGCAATCACATAGCGCGTGATGTTGCTCGAAGAGGTGCAACGCCATATAAATAACGGCAAGGCAAGTATAATTAGTATAAATATCTTTTTCATTTTCAAATAGAAGGATTCTAATTCATCACTTTATTCGTTTACTCTTTTCTCTTTTTTATGCTTTTCAGATCGGAAGAGCACACGTCTGAACTCCAGT
>CAMTPA010000138.1 GCA_947074275.1 uncultured Bacteroides sp. | reverse complement strand
AAAATATGGCCATCATTTGTTCTCTTTTAGCTACATGCAAAGCCCAGGATGTAAACCCAAGAGAATGGTTGATTGATGTACTCAAGCGGATGCCATACTATACCAAAAAGAAAGGTGCAAGTTTTCTTAAACCTCTTTTACCTAATGAATGGAAGAAGAAACTCCAGGAAACTACAAAGGAAATACAATAATTATACAAAGATCTAAAGAACAATCTCCCCAGTTATGAGGCTAAACCATGCTGGGGAGATTAGTTTTATACTATTCTCGGATGCTTACAACTTATAGTAACAGCCCACTTTATAGTCACTTGTGATAACTTGTTCAAGCGAAATAGTGGTCATCGCCCACACTGAGCGGACTAAAAAAGGCTACCCCAAGTGGGGTAGCCTTTTTTAGTCCGCAGTCACATTATTCAACGAATGATTTCGGGCAATACTTTTTTATAATTGGGCATACACATACCAATAGTTGCACCAATGTAAGTGGGATCGCAAATCAGAAACTTTTGTCCATCGTTCAACGTCACATAATCGCCTCGTACGGAGTCGGTAAAACGCACTCCCGTAGCTATGTGATTGGGATAGTCCAAAAGCACCACATCCAATCCCAACAGATCTTTCACCAAAGTGGCATACAAGATAGAACGATCTTCGCAATCGCAAGCTGGATAATAGAAGTTTTCGTCGATGAAGAAAGGTTTCTCAAAACCAAACTGCTCACCATCGGTGAGGTATTTAAAACCCGACTGCACAAACTCTATCAAGATATTGGCCGCCTTTTCTTGTGATTTGCCAGCTATCGCCGCTTTCAAAGCAGGATACATAGCCTCTTTCAGTTCTTGGCTCATCGGTGCGTGATAGTAGACCGAAATATCGCATTGAGGATAATCTTTGTAAAAGTTCATCAAGTTTTCGTTGACCACACTTTTCATCTTCACAACACCTGCTGGCGAAGTCATCTCTTTTTCAACAGGCTGCATTGCAAAATTGGGAATTTCATTGAGTGACAACGAAACGTGATTTAGTGCGCCGGCAAAATTCTGTTTGTAAGTGTATAGGCTGGTTGCACCGTGCCCTTTTTCTAAATCAATGAGGTAGTAGCGCGCATCATCCATCTCCACAAATGGCATCTCAAAAAGCTTTCCAGCGGGAGCCACCATCAGTTTCAACTTATCGTTGACCAAAGCCAAGCGTGCCCGATAGCCCGATTTGCATAAAATAAACATTTGCAAGAAAGCTATATCTTCGGTTTGGGAAGCACCATATACTTGCTCTGCAATTTTTTTGGTGAACAACACATAAGCCCAGTCGTTCATTTTCAGCTGGTCGCGCTGCGTCATACAGTCGTTTATCAATTGTTCATAATCGGCTTTACACAGCTTGCTCCACGCTTTTGCCACATCGGTCTCTCTATTTCCTTTTAGCCTCACATCTTGAGCTACTTGAACCGCCACAGGTATTTGCATCCCATAAAAATGAACGGGCATCCTATCGATAAGAATAGCCGGAGTGGGCACTACGGGTGGTTCTACCACCATAGGCGTGTAGGGCATTCCTGGAATGTATTTGCCGGGTATAGGCACTTCGACCATTGGAGGAGGAACGGGTTTAATCTCGACTGGAGGCAAAGGAGGTGCAGAGATATCGACCACTGGCTGAATCACAGGTTCGGGGCGAATTGGAGCAGTTTCGGGAGGCAGTGTATTGAAGTGCGACCACGTTTCTTTTAGAAAAATCTCGAACTCGGCATCTGCTTTGTTTTTGAAATCATCGAACTCTTGCTCTTGCTTATCTCGAAACGCTTCAAACTCTTTTTCAAAATCTCGCTCTTGAGCATAACACTCCCAAGAGAAAAGAAGAGAAAGAATCAGAACGATATAATAAGTGATTTTATTTATCATAGCAAACTCTTTAATTATTAAGATAAAACGAAGTGCTATGTGTGCGTGCTATAACAACCAAGCCACCGCACACATATCCTACTTTATTGATTAGCAAGTTTACTCATTTCGTCGGCAAGAGCCGATGATTTTTTAGCCAACTCTGCACGCATCGCATCAATAGCAGCCTTGTTGGCAGCAGCTACACTATACCCCAAGGTAACCATCACCTCCACGTTTTTATTTTCGAGTGTACGATAGACTTCAATCAATGGAACAACGCGACCCAAGTTGGCCGAGATTACACTTTTGCTTGCAGCCACCACGCTCGATAGACTTGCAGCTTCCTCTTTTCCCATATCGTCGTTTGCCACTTTCGACTCAATCAGCTGTGAAACCCTCGTTTGAATTTGTCCCGCCAACTCTATTTTGGCAGCATTGGTGGCTTGTAAAAATGCAGAAGATTGGTTACCACCAATCACACGCGAAGAAGCAATGTACCAAGTAGGTTCGCCATCGGGAGTCATTTCTACCTGTTTTTGCCAAGAACTTTCCAGTTGTTTTTCTAAAGGAAGTTTTCCAACGGGTGTTTTAAACCCCTCTTTCGTTAATTTTTTCGCCTCTTTTCGTGCCTCTTTAATCGCTTTTTTCTTAAGTTCTTCGTTGAGCACCTTTTCTTGTTTATTCAACTCCTTGTAATCATCTTTAGTAGCTTTTTGCTGAGCAGCAACAGTAGACGAAACCATACCTAAAAGCACAAAAGCACCAATCAGTAAATTCTTTTTCATAAGATTTTTCTTTTAACACGTTAATAAAATAACAAATAGCCATTTAACTCATAATTGCAAAAATAGTTAATATTACATACAATGCATTTAATTTATTGCATTATTTTCACTAACACTCTCTTTTTCAAAATTTAATCACGGAAAACAGTGACAAGAGTTGAAACAAATCAAAATCAATTTTCATAACTTTGCACCCCATTCTCAGATTAAAAACCAATAACTTCTTTATTATGATACGTCAATGCGCTGTTTTATTTGGTTGCCTGGCATTGGGCGAACTGCTTGTTTTCATCACAGGAATAAAGCTTCCATCAAGCATTATCGGGATGCTTTTACTCACTTTTTTATTAAAAATAGGTTGGATAAAACTGAGTTGGGTAAAAGGAATATCCGATTTTTTAGTAGCAAACTTAGGTTTCTTTTTTGTGCCACCTGGTGTGGCTTTGATGCTCTATTTCGATGTTATTCAAGCACAATGGCTGCCAATAACGGTAGCCACAATAGTGAGCACGCTACTGGTTTTGTTAGTCACAGGATGGATTCATCAATTAATACGTAAGCTGAAATGAACTTCTTTGAAAACGATTTTTTCTTGTTGGCACTCACTTTTTCCATATTCTTTTTTGCAAAAATATTGCAGAAAAAGACAGGTGTTCTTTTATTAAATCCCATATTGCTGACAATCGCTTTACTAATTTTATTTTTAAAATTTACAGGCATCAGTTATGAAACTTACAACAAGGGAGGACACCTTATTGAGTTTTGGCTTAAACCCGCCGTTGTGGCGTTGGGAGTCCCTCTTTATCTTCAGCTCGAAGCCATTAAAAAACAATTATTACCTATTTTATTGTCTCAACTTGTGGGATGTATGGTAGGTATCGTTTCGGTGGTGCTCGTAGCAAAATGGTTAGGTGCATCGCACGAAGTCATTATCTCGTTGGCCCCTAAATCGGTGACTACTCCCATTGCTATGGAGATAACAGCTGCAATAGGTGGCATCCCATCGCTCACAGCCGCTATGGTAGTCTGCACAGGGCTATTGGGTGCAGTGCTCGGTTTCAAAACTCTTCGGTTGATGCGTGTGAACAGTCCTATTGCGCAAGGGCTTTCAATGGGCACTGCATCACACGCCGTAGGAACAGCTACCGCAATGGAGATAAGTAACAAATATGGAGCTTATGCCAGTCTTGGGTTGACCTTAAATGGCATACTTACCGCATTGCTCACTCCCACTATCCTACATTTATTGGGTATTCATTAACAATCATTCCCCATTTAGTGTTATATTCGGCAAAGTTATTTATTCAGTACCTATTTATGATAGATTTCAAAGAGATTACATTAGAAGACAAAGAGATTATCACGTCGTATACGCAACATAGCAATCGCAAAAACTGCGACTTGTCATTTTCGAATCTATGCAGTTGGCGTTTTCTGTATCACACCCAATTTGCCATAATCAATGATTTTCTGGTTTTTCGTTTTTGGGCAGAAAACGAATTGGCCTATATGATGCCAATAGGCGATGGAAACCCGTATGATGTAATAGAGTTGCTAATTGAAGATGCGCATTTACACAATCATCATTTTTGTATGTTGGGTGTGAGTATGTTTATGAAGCAAGATTTAGAAGCAATTATGCCCGAACGATTTATTTTCACAGAAAATCGTGATTATGCAGATTATATTTATCTCCGTAGCGAATTGAGTAGCTTGGTGGGAAAAAAATTTCAAGCCAAAAGAAACCATATCAATAAGTTTCGCAACACCTACCCCAATTACTCTTACTCATCCATTACTCCCGATCACATTCAGGCTTGTATGGAACTGGAAGCCAAATGGTGTGCAGCCAACAACTGCGACCAACAGGAGGGAACAGGTCACGAACGAAAAGCATTGATTTATGCACTCAACCATTTTGAGAAAATCGGACTGACTGGCGGTGTGTTGTATATAGACAATCAAATTGTTGCTTTTACTTTTGGTATGCCTATCAATCAAGATGTTTTTGGTATCCACGTAGAAAAAGCCGACACCAGTATCGACGGAGCCTACGCAATGATAAATCACGAATTTGCTAAGCGAATCCCCGAAAAATACACCTACATCAATCGCGAGGAAGACTTGGGCGTTGAAGGATTGAGAAAAGCAAAACTTTCGTATCAACCTGTGCTTATCTTAGAGAAATATATAGCGTGTTTAAAAGAACAACCTATAAATATGATCAAATGGTGACATTAATAAAAGAACAGGTGAAAGAATTGTGGAAGTGCTGTTTTGATGAATCGCCACAATTTATAGATTTGTATTTCAGGTTGCGTTATAAAGACGAAATAAACACATACATTGAAAAAGAAAGGAAAGTGGTTTCAGCTATGCAGATGATACCCTACCCTATGATTTTCTATGGAATAAATGGGTAACATCCTACATATCAGGAGTTTGCACACACCCTCTATATAGATCACAAGGTATTATGCGCCAGCTACTTACCAACTCTTTCCAGCAACTTTTTTCAAAAGGTATTCAACTGGCCACACTTATCCCAGCAGAACCGTGGCTTTTCGATTATTATCAATCAATGGGATTTTCACCAACATTTTACTACTCAAAACAAGAGTTGCAAGTTCCAACCAACCCTACGAATGACATTCGTATTGAAAAGTGTGCTGAATATCGTGAAGATATTTACCAATATTTCAACAAGAAACAACTCGAAAGAAATTGTGCAATACTACATACGCCAGAAGATTTTAAAGTGATATTAGCTGATTTATCTCTTGCGAAAAACGGTATGAGATCGTTGCAAAGCAAAATAATATGTATATAATTGATATTTAGTTGCATAAG
>CAMTPA010000137.1 GCA_947074275.1 uncultured Bacteroides sp. | reverse complement strand
ACGTACAAAAGATGAATAATTTTAGAGTTGAATGGTTTTGCAACGGTCTCATATTAGTAAATTATACCATTATTGTTTGTTCACTATTTTGCGTGAAAAGTTTTATATCTATTTTTGCTGTAAAAAACAACTTGCTAAACTTAGTAGGTCATTAGATTGTTTTGTTTTTCGAGGTAAAATTTAAGGTAAAAGATGTATGGAATTTCAAGATTATATAGATGCTTTTTCGCATCTGCACGTCAACAAAAAGCAGGGTAAGTTGGCTCCTCACAAAGCTGTAATGCTGCTGTCGGTCATCGACTTGGTAGAAGATGGCACTTTACAATCGAATGTGATTTTGATAAACGATAGGCTGAAAGAGCAGTTTCGGAAAAATTGGGATCGATTTGTGGGCGACTCGTCTGTGTTCAACTGCCAGTTTAGCAACACGTTTGCCCATCTCAGCTCCGACCCGCTTTGGACGCTACACCCTTTGAATGTAAACTCCATCCCCAAAGAGTTTTCCATTGGGAAATTGCGCGAATGTTATAGTAGTGCCGAAATATCGGAAGAACTTTTTGAGGCTTTGAAAGATAAAAATCATTGCGCCCATTTGCGTGCGGTGCTCATCGGAAAATACATTTGCCAGCTATTCGAATAGCTACATTTTTTTGTCGCACAAAAGCAAATAGGGAGAAAAGCCAGAATGGTTTTTCTCCCTATTTGCTTATAGGGTAATGCCTGTTAGTTTTAGCACTTTGTCAAACTGTGCTTGGGTAATGGTGGGGGGCGTTTGTGTGCGTGGTATTCTGCCAAAAATATCAATCAGCATATTGTTTGAAAGAACGGGGGGCTGATGCAATTCGCAAAACATCTTTTCGGTGCGCACAAACACGGGTATTCTGCGCGAACGAGCTTGGTAGAAAGCATCCCACTCGGGCACGTTCGTGAAATCTTTGCTGTTTACCCCTGCTGTCTCGTCCCAACTGAAAGGCGGGTTGCCCGGCACGATGCAGTTGTTGGGCAATGGCACATCGTGCTCTCTATACCAACTGGCGGCGGTGGAGTGGTCGGGGTAAATCTCCACCACTTTTAGTATGGCGGTCAATACACGATTTCCCGACGTGAAAGGCTCGTACACACCGCTTCGGGTCATATACACGATGGTGTCTCCTACCGTCAAATGAGGCGCGAAGTTTTCACCTCTACATAGTGAGGTAGTAGAGGGGTAGGGGTTTTGTAAGTCGGGGTCGCGCCTGCACGACGAATCGATGAAGGGCGGCAAATTATACATTTCTATTGCTCGTCGGCCGTGCTCATTTACACAAAGTGGCCGATATGAATTTAATCTGATACTCATAGGTTTTGATTTTAGGCTTTTGTTTTCATACTTATACAACAAATTTAATTAATTTTTGTTGTTTTCAAGCTTTTTATATGGGTTTTTTATTTAAAATCGAAAAGTTTTAGTGAAAAAATATATGATATTGTATTCGATTATGAAAACAATATCTACTTTTATGTGTTAATTAAGGTTGAATACGTGTTTTATATCTTAATATTATAAGAAGCAATCGTTTTATCCAATGAAAAATATTCTTTCTTTGAAGCGTTGCCTGCTTGGGGCAATTCTTTCTTTGTCTTTGGGAGTTGTATGGGCACAAAATCTTACTATTTATGGCGAACTGCGTCCACGTGCCGAATATCGTGACGGATATGGCAAACCCATTATTACCAGCAACAAAGGTGGTTTTTTTGTGAATCAACGCACGCGGCTTGGTGTTGCCTTCTCATACGATATTATTAAGATGCAAGTCACCTTTCAAGATTCGCGCACGTGGGGCGAGTCGGCAAGCAATGCCGACAATCCATCCATTGGACTTTACGAAGCGTGGGGCGAGGTGAAAATGCTTCCCGGATTGGTAGGGCGCATTGGGCGTATGCCGCTGCGCTACGATGAACGCAAACTGTTCAGCCCATCCAACTGGAGCAATACCGGAAATTCGTTTGATATGATGCAACTGAAGTACAACTTTAAAAACGACTTTATGGTAGACTTCGGTTTCTCGTACTCCAACAACAAGGATATATCGCAAGAAACCTACTACGACCCTGTGATGAAATATCGCTATATGGAGGTATTGTGGCTATCGAAAAAACTCACTAAAGATATGACAGTCACCGCCATCGGGGTGGCATTGTCCAATCAAGACACCATTGCCAGCAAAGGACGTGCAAACTACAAAGAACACAAACACTACCATCAATTCACAATGGGGGGGACGTTTAAGTATCAGCCCCAATCTCTGCCATTGAAGCTTTTTATTGAAGGATATTACCAATGTGGAAAGGTGATTCATAACGGAAGTCTCGATAGGCAGAAAGCTTTTTACTTGGTGGGTAATGGGTCGTACAACATCATTCCGTCTCTCTCGCTTGCTTTGGGCTACGAATACATATCGGGCGATAAAAACCCCGATAATGGAATACAGCGTGGCTTCGTGCATCTGTTTAGAGGCAACCACGACTTTAATGGAACGATGGACTATTGGAACTCTACTGGCAATCGGGGGTTGCAAGATATATATGGAGGGCTGCTATACACCTTCAATAAAAAACGGACTTCGATAGAGGGCATTTTTCACCATTTCCGCACAGCCGTGCAAGTGGCAGAACTCAACGGGAAAAGCTTGGGAAGCGAATTGGACTTCATTATCAAGCATCAGGCCAACGACTGGCTCTCGCTCGAAGCTGGCTACGACCTTTATTTGGTGAATGAAAACGTGCGTATTGTGAAAGGCGTGGGTGGGCAAAAAACACGTACTGCCAATTGGTGTTATTTCAGTCTGTCTATCAAGCCTTCTATCGTGTTCGAAAATATCGGAAAGAAAGGTAAATAACCTCTGTTTTTGCAAGGTTATAGAGAATAACTCTTAAATACTTGGCTTTAAAGTATAATAATAATGAGATATTTAGGTATATAAATAAATTAACCATATATTTGCGACAATAAACATAGAGTTTGTTCTGAATTCTTCTTTGTGCGTGCAGTTTCCGCTAAGTTTCTTCAATGCGGATTATCCCCATCCTCAAAATCGACCTCAAAATCCACTTCTTTGTTTGGAGGTTTAGTATGTGTATTTCCACATTATTAAATAATGAAGTATCTTGTTTTATGATAGATACAGTTACTGTGCATTGTGTAATCTTGATATGATAAAGATTTCGTTGCATCGTTTTTATTCACAGAATTTCAGGCAATTGAGAAGTTGCGCTTTACGAGAATTGAAGCTATATTCTGTGATGGTTTTAAAATGAATTTTATATATGACATTTAAAGAATTTAATATTTCAAAGTCTTTGCTAAAAGCTCTTGCCGAAAAAAACTATTCCGAACCTACCCCCATTCAGCAACAAACTATTCCTGTTGCTTTAGAGGAACGTGACTTGTTGGGCATTGCTCAAACGGGCACAGGCAAGACAGCGGCTTTCGCTATCCCCATTATAGAGAATCTAAAGCGCGGCACCGTTTACCGCAAAGGCGAAGTTCGTCCTTTAAGAGCTTTGATTCTGACCCCCACACGCGAGCTTGCGATTCAAATAAACGAAGCTTTCACCGATTATGGCAAATATACCAACCTTCGGCATACTGTGATTTTTGGTGGCGTGCCTCAAAATCCACAAATAAAAGCATTGAGCCAAGGTGTTGATATTTTGATAGCTACACCAGGTCGTTTGCTCGATTTTATACAACAAAAGGTTGTTCGTTTAAATAAATTGAATATTTTTGTACTCGATGAGGCCGATCGTATGCTCGATATGGGTTTTATTCACGATATACGCCGATTGCTTCCTTTGCTACCAGCCAAAAAACAAACAATGTTGTTTTCGGCCACTATGCCCAAGGAGATAGAGAAAATATCTAAAACGTTGCTTCAAAATCCTGCAAAGGTAGAGGTTGCGCCCGTATCATCGGTGGTGGATACGATTGAACAAAATGTATATTTTGTAGAGAAAAAGCAGAAAATGGAGCTGTTGATTGATTTGCTTGACAAGCAAACAGATAAATCGACCATTGTGTTTTCGCGTACCAAGCACGGTGCCAATAAAATAGCGCGTGTGCTGAACAATAAAAATATAAAGTGCGAAGCCATTCACGGCAATAAATCGCAAAATGCTCGTCAAGCGGCATTGAGCAATTTTAAAGAAGGCAAAATAAACGTGATTGTGGCTACCGATATTGCTGCACGTGGCATCGATATTCGCGATTTGGGAGTGGTGATAAACTACGATTTGCCAGATGTGCCCGAAACCTACGTGCATCGCATTGGGCGGACAGGACGTGCAGGCAACAAAGGTGTGGCCTTCTCATTTTGCTCGCAAGAAGAAAAGCCCATGATGAAGAGCATACAGCAACTCACGGGCAGAAAATTGAATAAAGTATTAATTCCAACTTAAAATATTTGAATGGCAAAAACTGTAACCAACAAACGGGAGCGTGAGAAACTCAAAGAACAAAAGCGTAAGGAAAAACAAAAACGCAAAGAAGAACGTCAAAAGTCTGGAACAAGCTCTTTTGAAGATATGATTGTCTATGTAGATGAGCACGGACAGTTTCATAGCACGCCACCCGAAATGTCGAATAAAGAAGTAGACGTAGATGACATTGTAATTTCAATACCTAAACAAGAAGAGGTGGAAAAAGCACCATTGAACGGAAGGGTTGAACATTTCAACGCATCAAAGGGTTATGGTTTCATCAAAGATTTGGATAGTGCCGAAAAGTACTTCTTCCACATCACGTCGGCTCCAGCATCAATTGCCGAAGGCGACAAAGTAACATTCGAGACAGAACAAGGGTCGAGAGGATTGACCGCTGTACAAATAATAATAGTAAAAAAGTAATTTTAAAAAGCAATGAACATTTATGTTTCAAACTTGAGCTGGGGCACACAGAGTGACAGCTTGAATGATTTATTCTCTCAGTATGGTGAAGTATCTTCAGCTAACATCATCACAGATCGTGAAACGGGTCGCTCTCGTGGTTTCGGTTTTGTAGAAATGGCTGACGATAGCGAAGGTCAAGCTGCAATCGATGCACTTAATGGAACAGATTTCGAAGGAAAGACTATCAACGTTAGTGTGGCTCGTCCAAGAGAAGAAAGACCTCAAGGTGGTAGAGGCGGTTACGGCGGTGGAAACCGTGGTGGCTACGGCAACAACAACGGTGGCGGTGGCTACAATCGCAGAAGATTCTAATTAAGACAAAGTGCGATAGAGTTATGCTGTAAAAGGCATACAATATAGAAAAATACTCCAAAGGCTGAAACAATGCTTTTGGGGTGTTCTTTTTTTATAATGCCAAGGTACTCGGCTTTTATATTCATCTTTTAGCGTCGAATAATACAAGCTCCACGTATGCTCCTTCTGTATAGAAATAATCGCTCAAAATGCTTTCGTAGGTGAAATTGCACTTTCTTATTACCCCCTGTGAAGCAACATTACCTTTTTTGTGGCAAACTTGTGTTTTATGAAAGTTGACTTGCTCAAAGCAAAAAGATAAAATAGATTTCACGGCCTCGGTTGCGTATCTGCGGCGATGGAAGAGGCTTTTCAACGCATATTCTATTTATTTTTATTGAGCACGCTTATAAATCAGTATTTTTATATAAGTTTGTGTTCTATTAATTTATATGTTACTATGAAGTGTTTACACCTAATTATTGCCT
>CAMTPA010000136.1 GCA_947074275.1 uncultured Bacteroides sp. | reverse complement strand
AATCGAGCCGCCTAAGCATGTAAAAGGGGAGAAAGAGGCTAAGAGTAAATTCAAGGTGATAGATTGAATATTTTAATTGCTATTTTTGCAACATCTTTTCAAATAGTTACGAGAAACAATGACTTTATTTATGTACTATCCACATACAGTCACATCTATGTGTACGACCATGACCCTTTGGGGTTGAGGGATGGTATTGTGTTTCTACGTGAATCACGCTTACAGATAGTAAGCAAATTCTTTTTATTTTTCCAATTGTAAATCATTTTATGTTCTGTCTTCCATTAGTAGGGAAGCGGTGCATTCTAAAATTAAATACCTAAATGAAAGTAATGAAATTCGGCGGAACATCCGTAGGTTCCGTGAACAGCATTTTGAGCGTAAAGAAAATCGTGGAGTCTGTTGACCAACCCGTAGTAGTAGTAGTTTCCGCATTGGGCGGCATCACCGACAAACTAATCAACACATCTAAAATGGCAGCCATTGGCGATACCGCTTACGAAGGCGAGTTTCGCGATATTGTGTACCGCCACGTAGAAATGATTAAAGAGGTAGTGCCTGCTGGCGAAAAACAAGCAGAGCTACAACGCCGCACCGGAGAGTTGCTAAATGAGTTGAAAGATATTTTTCAAGGAATCTTTTTGATTAAAGACCTTTCAGCCAAAACAGCCGACACCATCGTAAGCTATGGCGAGCGTCTTTCATCCATCATCGTGACCGAGGTTATTGAGGGTGCTCAGACATTGGATTCACGCTCTTTCATAAAAACAGAAAAGAAGCACGATAAACATACTTTGGACAGCGAACTGACCAATGCTTTGATTAAAAAGAGCTTTGATAATATGCCCGATGTGGTGGTAGTAGGTGGGTTTATTTCGTCGGACAAACACACAGGCGAAGTGACCAACTTAGGACGTGGCGGATCGGACTATACTGCCGCTATCATAGCTGCTGCACTGGATGCCAACACACTTGAAATATGGACAGATGTAGATGGCTTTATGACAGCCGACCCTCGTGTGATTTCTACTGCATACACCATCAACGAACTGAGCTATGCCGAAGCAACCGAACTTTGTAACTTTGGTGCTAAAGTGGTGTACCCTCCTACCATCTATCCCGTTTATCACAAAAGCATTCCTATATTAATAAAGAATACATTCAATCCTGAAGCTGCTGGAACAGTAATCAAACAAGAGGTATCTGACCCACAAACCAAAGCCATCAAAGGGATTTCGTCTATCAACGACACAACCTTGATTACAGTGCAAGGACTTGGTATGGTGGGCGTGATTGGTGTAAACTACCGTATATTTAAGGCATTGGCAAAAAATGGCATCAGCGTGTTTATGGTGTCGCAAGCATCATCGGAAAACAGCACTTCCATTGGTTTGCGCAATGCTGATGCCGACTTAGCTTGTGCCGTGCTGACCGAAGAGTTTGCCAAAGAAATAGAGATGGGTGAGATTTCGCCAATGCACGCCGAAAAGAACTTGGCAACCATTGCTATTGTAGGAGAAAATATGAAGCACACACCAGGCATTGCAGGAAAGCTATTTGGCACTTTAGGCCGCAATGGCATCAGTGTGATAGCTTGCGCACAAGGAGCTTCGGAAACAAATATATCGTTCGTAGTAGACTCGAAATACTTACGCAAATCGTTGAACGTAATCCACGACTCGTTCTTCTTGTCGGAATATCAAGTACTAAACTTATTTATCTGTGGCACAGGAACTGTTGGAGGAAGCCTTATCGACCAAATTCGCACACAACGTGAGAAACTAATGAGCGAAAATGGGTTGAAACTAAACGTTGTAGGTATAGCCGATGCGGACAAAGCTGTATTTTGCAGAGAAGGTATCGACTTGAGCAACTACCAACAAGAACTCAAAGAAAAAGGCATCGATAGCAACATTGACATATTACGCGACGAAATTATCGGAATGAACATCTTCAATTCGGTATTCGTAGATTGTACGGCAAGTGGTGCAGTAGCCTCGTTATACAAAGCTTTGTTGTCGCACAATGTATCGGTGGTAGCTGCCAACAAGATTGCAGCCTCATCGGAATATGAAAACTATCGCGAACTGAAACAAATAGCACGCCAACGTGGTGTGAAATATTTGTTTGAGACCAATGTAGGCGCAGGGCTTCCTATTATCAACACCATCAATGACCTGATACACAGTGGTGATAAAATCTTGAAAATAGAAGCTGTATTGAGTGGTACGCTCAATTATATTTTCAATAAAATTAGCGCAGATATTCCATTTAGCAAAACCATAAAAATGGCTCAAGAAGAACGCTACTCGG
Organism: uncultured Bacteroides sp.; assembly: GCA_947074275.1. Classification (GTDB taxonomy): domain Bacteria; phylum Bacteroidota; class Bacteroidia; order Bacteroidales; family Bacteroidaceae; genus Bacteroides. The sequence continues at coordinate 3,469 of CAMTPA010000136.1, read as the reverse complement.
AACCCGATCCACGTATCGACCTTAGCGGTAAAGACGTGATTCGCAAACTGGTAATATTAGCACGTGAGGCTGGTTACCACTTGGAACAAGACGACGTTGAAAAACATCTGTTTGTACCTGCTGAGTTTTTTGAAGGCAGCTTAGACGATTTTTGGAAACGCATTCCATCAATGGACGCTGAATTTGAAGCACGTCGCCAAGTGTTGGAACAAGAGCACAAACACTGGCGTTTTGTTGCCAAACTCGACAATGGCAAAGCATCGGTAGGCTTGCAAGAGGTGGCATCCAATCATCCATTCTACAATTTGGAGGGCAGCAACAACATCATTCTGCTCACCACCGAACGCTACAAAGAGTATCCAATGATGATTCAAGGATATGGAGCGGGAGCGGGCGTAACCGCAGCGGGTGTATTTGCCGACATAATGAGCATCGCCAACGTATAACCCATTCCAAAGCGAATCTTTATGAAACACATTATAATATTGGGTGATGGTATGGCCGACTGGGCCGTACCATCACTTAACCATAAAACATTGTTGCAACACGCCAACACGCCCTATATGGACAAATTGGCACGCTTAGGCAAAAACGGACGCTTGGTGACTGTTGCAGACGGATTTCATCCAGGCAGCGAAGTGGCAAACTTATCTGTTTTAGGCTACGACCTCCCCAAAGTGTATGAGGGTCGTGGACCTCTCGAGGCCGCAAGCATTGGTGTAGACCTGCAACCAGGCGAAATGGCAATGCGCTGCAACATCATTTGCATTGAAGATGAAAAAATCAAGAATCATTCGGCAGGACACATCACTACCGAAGAAGCAGATGAGTTAATCAAGTTCCTACAAGACAAACTTGGAAATGACCGAGTTCGTTTTCATACAGGCATTCAATACCGTCATTTATTGGTTATAAAAAATGGGAACAAACAGATTGATTGTACACCACCACACGATGTACCACTCAAGCCCTTTGCACCATTGATGATAAAAGCCCAAGAGGAAGAGGCTGAAGAAACCGCAGCTTTGATTAATGAACTTATTCTAAAGTCGCAAGAGTTACTGAAAAATCATCCAGTCAACCTAAAGCGTATAGCAGAAGGCAAAGACCCCGCCAATAGCATTTGGCCTTGGAGTCCGGGCTATCGACCACAGATGGATACACTGGCACAGACTTATCCTACCATAAAACGTGGTGCGGTTATCTCGGCGGTCGACCTAATTCACGGCATTGGCTATTATGCAGGATTGAGACGTGTAGAGGTAGAAGGAGCTACGGGACTTTACAATACAAACTACGAAGGGAAAGTAGCTGCTGCTCTCGAAGCTTTGAAAACAGACGATTTTGTGTACTTGCATATTGAAGCGAGCGACGAAGCAGGCCACGAAGGAGATATTGACTTAAAACTACGTACCATTGAGTATTTAGATAGTCGTGCCGTAGGACCTATTTTCGAAGCTGTAAAAACGTGGGACGAACCGGTAGCAATTGCTATTCTCCCCGACCACCCTACCCCTTGCGAGCTTCGCACGCATACCAACGAGCCAGTGCCTTTTCTCATTTGGTATCCTGGCATCACCCCCGACGACGTAACAACTTACGACGAGGTAGCTGCACGCAATGGCAGCTACGGACTGATGAAAGAAAATGAGTTTATCAATGCTTTTATGAACTGTAAATAAGAAATCACAATGAAATATTATAGCACCAACCAACAAGCACCTATCGCATCGCTTCAAGAAGCGGTAGTGAAAGGACTTGCAGCCGACAAAGGGCTGTTTATGCCCGAAAATATCAAGGAGTTGCCACAATCGTTTTATGACAACATCGAGAACCTAACGTTTCAAGAGATGGCATACCAAGTAGCCGATGCCTTCTTTGGCGAAGATGTACCTGCCGAAACATTGAAACAAATCGTATACGACACATTGAGTTTTGACGTGCCTTTGGTTCACGTGAATGACAACATCTACTCACTCGAACTATTTCACGGGCCTACTTTGGCATTCAAGGATGTGGGTGGTCGTTTTATGGCTCGATTATTGGGGTACTTCATCCGCAAAGAGGGCAAAGATAAAGTAAATGTATTGGTAGCTACATCGGGCGATACAGGCAGTGCGGTAGCAAATGGCTTTTTGGGTGTAGAGGGCATTCACGTATACGTGCTTTACCCAAAAGGAAAAGTGAGCGAAATTCAAGAAAAGCAATTCACTACACTTGGACAGAATATCACAGCCATCGAAATAGACGGTACTTTCGACGATTGCCAAGCACTTGTGAAATCGGCATTTATGGACAAAGAGCTGAACGAACATTTGCAACTGACAAGTGCCAATTCTATCAATGTAGCTCGCTTTTTGCCACAGGCTTTCTATTATTTCTATGCCTATGCACAACTGAAAAAAACAGGAAAAGCCGACGAAGCAGTAATCTGCGTGCCCAGTGGCAACTTTGGTAACATCACAGCAGGGTTATTTGCCAAACGAATGGGACTACCCATCAAGCGATTTATTGCGGCCAACAACCGCAATGATATATTCTACCAATACCTGCAAACAGGCGAATACAACCCTCGCCCATCGGTAGCAACAATTGCAAACGCTATGGATGTGGGTGACCCAAGTAATTTTGCTCGTGTATTGGCTCTTTATAACAACTCGCACACAGCTATTAGCAGCGAAATTTCGGGCACTACCTACACCAACGAGCAAATAGCCGACACGATGAAACAAGTCTATCAAAAAACAGGTTACTTACTCGACCCACACGGAGCTTGTGGTTATCGTGCTCTGCAAGAAGGGCTAAAAGCTGAAGAAAATGGGATATTTCTTGAAACCGCACATCCTGCGAAGTTTTTAGAAACAGTAGAAGGCATCATTAACGATAAGGTAGAAATACCTCAAAAGCTTCAAGAATTTATGAAAGGTGAAAAGCAAAGCATTGATATGAGCAAAGAGTTTGCCGACTTTAAAGCTTATTTGTTATCGCTTTAATACGAAACAAAAGGATATAAAAAAACACCCCTTGGAATAGACAAGTAAGGGGTGTTTTTTATGCAAAATAATGTTTGCTTATTCAGCAGCTTCAGCAGGTGCTTCTTCTTGTACAGGAGCTTCAGCAGGTGTTTCTTCCTGTGCAGGAGCTTCTTCACACTTAGTTTCCTCACACGACTGCTCAGTAGCAGGTTTTACAGGGTCTTGAGCAAGTGCTACAAATGAACCACACACGAATGCAAACATTGCGATTGATACAATAAACTTTTTCATAATTGCTTTTTTAGTTGAGTGATTTAATCTCTTAATTATCTTATTGCTTAATGTGACACTTATATTAATGTGCCTACAATTATATTATTTCAAACCACGTGCCAGAGATCGGAAGAGCGTCGTGTAGGGAAAGAGCGTTAAGATTAGTGTTTCTCTCAGCGGTCGCCGTATCATTTTATAAAAATATATCCCATTTATATACT
>CAMTPA010000135.1 GCA_947074275.1 uncultured Bacteroides sp. | reverse complement strand
CTATATAGTAAAAATGAGAAATTATTAAAGGTAGCTTAACTTATTGTCCAAAATTGTTTGGCAAGTCCAATTCCATATAATGAAAAACTTATAGAGAGAATAGCCGCTTAAGAGAAAGAAAAATTAAATCATAAATTATTGATTATAAACGAGGATGTGCCTATTATGACACACCCTCGTTTTTTAATTTGATTGAGATTTTTGCTTGCGTTTGCGTGTTCCTTTGTAAATTAAGAAACCAACCACAAACACGGCTAATACTAAGAATATATAGCTTAATTCGTGACTGTATTCGGTGATACGTTCGCTCAATTGTTCGGGAGTGTTGATACCCGGAACAGTGGATAGATAATAACCAATACCTGCTAAGATAGAGTTCCAAATGCCTGCGCCGATAGTGGTATAGATTAAGAAAGTAGATAATTTCATCTTTGCCAATCCTGCTGGTATCGAAATCAATTGACGTATACCTGGTATTAGACGACCTATTAGGGTAGATATAGCACCATTTTTATCAAAATACTCTTCCGAGCGTTTTACTTTTGTTTCGTCGATAAGGCACATATGTCCAAAGCGACTATTGGCAAATTTATATACGATAGGGCGACCTAAAAAATAGGCAATGTAATAATTGATAAGTGCCCCTAAATCGGCACCGATGGTAGCAAACAATGCCACCAAAAATACATTCATATCGCCATATACGGCGGCTTTGTAGGCTGCTGGTGGCACTACTACCTCCGATGGAAAAGGTATGAATGAACTTTCGATAGTCATTAATAGTGTGATTGTCCAATAATTGAGATTGTCTAAGCACCAATGTATAAATGTAACAGATTCCATTTTAAATATGTGATAAATGTTTAAGTGTTTGATTCTTCTATGTTTCTTACTTGTTTTATAAATAGATTATACTCTTGTTTCTGTTCGTCAGAAAGCGAACCTAAGTGTTTTTCTATTTCATTCAAATCAATAGGCGATGTTGCTTTTTTATTGTATTCAAAAAACTTTTCGACATTTTTACTCATTAAGCAATATGTTGCCAGTTGATTATATATTTCGGCAAATTCAGGATTTACTTCTAAAGCTTTTTCGGCATAATGAATGGCCGCTTCGATATAACCTGCTTCAAACAAATGCGATGATATTTGAATAAATATATCTACTTCTGGCAATAGGCTACAAGCTTTTTCCCACGATTCGTAAGCTCCTTTTGCGTCGAGTTGTTGGAGTTTTACCTGCCCGTCAATGACGTGAATGAATGGGTTTTCTGGTGCATATTTTATGCTTCGAGCACACATTCTGTTAGCTTCACTGTAATCGCCCTTTTTACTATAACACAGTCCTAAATTGCTATAAATTTCCGACAATAGGGTTTTGTCCTTTACTGGATGCCATTCTGCATTTTTGGCAGCTTCTGTAAAAGCCCAAATTGCTTTCACCCAGTTTGAACTATTGAGATAGGACATACCTATTAGAGTGAAACCATATTCGGGACTAACTCCAAAGTTATCAATGGCTTTATCGTAATACTTGATAGCCATTTCCATATTGTCGAGCTGAAAATAAGTGTTTGCTTTCAAGTAGTAAGCATCGCCACATTTCTCGTCTGATACCAATGCGAAATCAACAGCTTCGAGTGCTGCCTCAAAGTTGTTTATTTTAGAGTAGGCTTTCGATAATCCCATCCAATATTCGGGGTTATACGGATCCTTGTCTATCAATTGGTTATAATAGTATATGGCTTTGTCATTATCTTCCAATGATTGATAATAACAATCGGCCAAGAGTAACAAGAAATCCTCATTGTCTTTGTGTTTCTCAAATTCACCGGCCAGCCATTCTATTGCTTTTTCTGCATATCCCATTGTGACATAAAGTTGAGCCACATTTTGAATAACCTCTATGTCGGGTAGGTCTGCTTTATCGATACTAAAAAACATCTCTTCAGCCGCTTTGAGATTGCCTTCGTTCAGGTAGATTTCTCCTTTTAAGATAACGACATCCGTATCGGTCTTGTCCACAATTGATTCGGCGGTCAATTTGGCTTCTTTAAGTTTTGATAAATCCAAATAAAGATAAGCTTGCTCCACCAGTAAAATGGTACTTCCGGGGTGAATGCTCAATCCGTAATCAAGCACTGCTTGTGCTTGAACAAAATTTCCATTCGAAGCATACCAGTCTACAATTTCCGAAACCTCGTGTTGGTCAAAGTAGGGAATGCTATTTTGCGACAACCCAGTTTCGTAGCGTTCTGTAAGTTCTTTCTTGCTATTATCTTGCGAGTCGTTTTTTTTATAACTCATCGTTGTTTTATTTGTTTATTTTGCCCCAACTGTCTTTCAAGCTTACTGTGCGGTTGAATATTAATTTATCGGGTGTCGATTCTTTATCGATATTGAAATAGCCTGTACGTTGAAATTGCAGATAAGATAACGGTGGCAGTTCGGCTGCATATTTTTCTATGTAGCAATTTCTCAATATTTGCAAAGAGTCTGGATTGATAATTTCTTTCATTGCTTCCAGTGGCTCGCAATCTTTTGCATTGCGAATAGCCGCCATTTCATCTCGTGGGTTTTCTACTTTCCATAGGCGGTCGTATAGTCTCACCTCGGCTGGTAGGCAGTGTGCTGCACTCAACCAATGCAAAGTTCCTTTTACCTTGCGGTTGGCTCCAGGCATTCCGCTTTTGCTTTCAGGGTCGTACTCGCAATAAACTTCGGTGATAACTCCATTTTCATCTTTTTTGCAGCCTGTGCATTTTACGATATAGGCATTTTTAAGGCGAACTTCTTGGCCTGGAGTCATTCGGAAATATTTTTTTGGTGCATCTTCCATAAAGTCCTCGCGTTCCATCCAAAGTTCACGACTAAATTCGATGATATGGTTTCCTGCTTCTTTGTCTTCTGGGTTGTTGATAGCCTCCAACTCTTCCACTTGTTCCTCGGGATAATTGGTAATAACCAACTTCACAGGGTTGATTATAGCCGAAATACGTGTAGCGCGTAAGTTTAAATCTTCACGAACTGCACTTTCGAGCAATGCAAACTCATTTAAAGCATCGTATGTGGTGTAGCCAATTTTATCTACAAAATTGCGGATTGACTCTGGAGAGTATCCTCGACGACGGAACCCACAGATGGTAGGCATACGTGGATCGTCCCAGCCATTCACCAAGTTTTCCTTAACCAATGTAAGCAAGTTACGTTTACTCATTAAAGTATAGCTAAGGTTGAGCTTGTTAAATTCGTATTGGCGTGGACGATTATCATTCAAGTCTTTTTCTTCTTTCAACCAGTCAATAAACAAATCGTATAATGGACGATGAGGAACAAACTCTAATGTACACAACGAATGTGTCACACCTTCAAAGAAATCACTTTGGCCGTGTGCAAAGTCATACATTGGATAAGCTTTCCAAGTAGTGCCCGTACGGTGATGAGGGTGATTGACAACACGGTATATGATAGGGTCACGAAAGTGCATATTAGGACTTGTCATATCTATTTTGGCACGAAGCACCATTGCGCCTTCTGCAATCTCGCCCGTATTCATTTTTTCAAAAAGCGTCAAGCTTTCTTCGATAGGGCGTTCTCTATACGGACTGTTTGTGCCCGGATGAGTAGGAGTACCTTTTTGTGATGCAATTTGTTCAGATGTTTGTTCGTCGATATATGCCTTACCCTCTTTGATGAGTTGTATTGCAAAATCCCAAAGCTGCTGAAAATAATCAGAAGCGTAATATACGTTTGCCCAGTCAAACCCGAGCCATTTTATATCTTCCTCAATGGCTTCTACATATTCTACATCCTCTTTTGTGGGGTTGGTGTCATCAAATCTTAGATTACAGATTCCGCCGTGACGCTCAGCAATTCCAAAGTCCAAGCAAATAGCTTTAGCGTGACCGATGTGTAGATAGCCGTTGGGCTCGGGCGGAAATCGTGTTTGCACCTTTCCTCCGTTCTTGCCCTCTTTTAAGTCATTCTCTACAATTTGTTCAATAAAGCTCAAGCTTTTCTTTTCACCTCCAATTTCTTCGTTTCTAATATCTGTCATAGCGGTAAATGTTTTCTATATAAATCAGTCTGCAAAAATATGGAAAATAAATGGAATGCTGTGATGAGTGTGCTATATTTTATGGTGTATATCGCTTTTTCTATTGCCTGCATAGAGTCTATTGGGCTTGTTGCTATGAATATCAATAACTGACGTTTCAAGTATTAATATCTATCTTGTAAACAATGAATAGTTGATTTTCAAAATCAGAACATTTGATAAATGCTTTTAATGAAGCGATTTTATTACGTTGGCATAAATGATTTTAGAAGTTTTGAATGTGATTTGGAAATTTATGTGTATGTAATGAAATATGGTTTTTTTATTGGTCTTTTTCTGTTGCTTGTGACGCAGTTTGTTTGCTCTTAATTTTTCGATTAAATAGGTCGATAATGATGTTGGTTTGTTATGTAACATTTGGATAATATGTGTCTTTTTTATCGATGGAATGGAAATTTATACGTTTATATGGGGCATTTTCTATCACAAATGGGGTGAAAACTATCATATTTTTCTATGATACTTTTTTTTTCATAGAAGCTGTTCGTTTTTTAATGCTGTTTTGTTAAGTTTGTAGTCAAATTTTAATCGAAACCGTTGTCTGTTATTTAAAGTTTTATATTTTTTATGCTTAAGGTTACTACACTTTTTACTGTAATTGTAATATCCACTGTTCTAACAATAGCTTGTAGTCCCACATTGATAGATAAGCTGGATAAACACGCATCAGAAGCACTTTCTATCGGCGATTGGGGAGAAGCTTCTTATTACGCCAATCAAATGTATGATTTATACAATGAATGTAGCGCAGAGAATTTAGCTTCGCTGGCACTTATATATAATAAGTTGGCAAGTTTAACCACCGACATAGACACTCGTCGCAGATATGTTCACAGAGTGGTAGAATGCTATGAAGGATCTATTAAAAAAGATGCTAATAAAGCAAATAGAAAATACAAAGATGCTCAGGTAAAGATGTCGGAGGCTGTGAGGCGATATCTGCAAACCTTTTCTCAGTTTGAAAACTAAATATTTGAGAATACTAAAAGTTTTTCTGTAACACAATTGTAATTGAATTGAAACCTAATTTTCAAATCTAAATGCACGATAACTAATATTGTTTTAGTTTCTTTGTATCACTAAACTTTCAAAATTCAAATAACAAATATGGTGCAATTTATAGAGTCGGAGCTTCTTCTTTTAAAGAAAGAAATTGATGAAATGTGGACATTGGTCCATAGTCAACTCCAGCGTGCAGGTGAATCAGTCCTTACACTTGATCAAGAACTTGCTCAACAGGTGATGGTGCGCGAGCGTAGGGTGAATGCTTTTGAACTGAAAATAGACAGCGATGTAGAAGAGGTCATTGCATTGTATAATCCAGTTGCAATCGACCTGCGTTTTGTGTTGGCAATGCTAAAAATCAATTCAAACTTAGAACGTTTGGGTGATTTTGCTGAAGGAATAGCACGTTTTGTTTTGCGAAATGAAAAACAGAGTTTAGATATAGAGTTGTTGAAGAAATTACGTTTACCCGAAATGCTTGAAGGCGTGCTTGCAATGCTTGATGCCACTCAGCAAGCTTTAAACGAGGAAAATATAGACAATGCTGTATCGGTATTCACAAAAGATAGTTTGATAGATGAGATAAATGCCGAAGCGACTTCTGTTTTGGCAGGTTATATTCAGCGGCACCCCGAAGCTACATTTATCTGTCTCGACTTGATAGGTGTTTTTCGTAAGCTTGAACGTGCAGGTGATCATATCACCAATATAGCCGAGGAAATCGTTTTTTATGTTGATGCCAAAGTTCTGAAACACAGTAGAGTGGAATTGCTAACTTTGCTTGGACAATAAGTTAAGCGAATAACTTAACTTTTCAAAATGAAGAGACAACGTAAT
>CAMTPA010000134.1 GCA_947074275.1 uncultured Bacteroides sp. | reverse complement strand
CAGCGTTATTACCACTTCTGCTAATGAAAGCGATATGAGCCATTTAATAGATGTGATAGAGCTGGCTGATCTTCCAAAGGATGCTTAATTTTAGAGTTGAACGGTTTTGCAACGGTCTCATCTTGTATTTTTGATGTTCGACCTAGCACCCTCACCAGCTGTTTCAGTTCGGCATAATGCTGTTCTTGTATATTTCGATTAACAGCAAATCCTTTAATCAAATATTCCTTCAATACTTTATTAGCCCATATACGAAATTGAGTGCCCTGCTTGCTTTTCACTCGGTATCCCACTGAGATGATTACATCAAGGTTGTAGAAAGCAATCGATTATTTGACACCAACAACACGCAAAAATTGCGTGTTGTTCTCTTTTGGGAGTTCTCCTTCTGAGAAAACATTGTTTATATGCTTTCTTAGCGTCTTTTCATCTCTACCAAATAGCACAGCCATTTGATTGGCCGATAGCCAAACAGTCTCATTCTCGATTTTTACATCAATCGAAGTCTCTCCATCGGTTGTTTGATAGATTACAATCTTGTTGTTATTGTCTACTTCATTCATTGCAATAATTTTTTCAAATCATTCATCTGTTTATACAATGCAAACTGGGCAGCACGCATATTGTCCAGCATCCTTTTAGACAATAGAGATTGTACGCCACTCCTCCATATATGACCAATATGAGGCATATAAGAGGAGATGCAACAGATTTTGATTATTGATGTTTACACCATTATCGCTATGCAGCAATGTTTCCTTCTGTATTTCAATGATTATTAGCCTATTTAAGGTTGAACAAAGCTCATATTGCAAAGATAAAGAAAAGATACCTCAAACGAGTGATATGTTAAAAGATTTTTTTGGTCATTCTTAGGCCATCGTGGAATTGCAAACTTTCTCTTTTAACAATAGAAACTTGACTCTGTGCAAACTTCATTAGCACAAAAGTCTTTAATAGAAAAACCGCTCAAGTGTTGATGATCCAAGGTGACCGTGAATTTCTCTTTGCTTATTTGAGTCATAATAATCGTTTTAATCAAAAGCCAAAATTAAAATTAGTAGCCAAAACTCCATAAATAAGCCACCTCAGAGGTCATAAGCAACAAAAAAAGCACATCCCACCAAAAAAAACGCTTCACTTTGCTTATTATTTACATTTTATATTATATTTGCAAATAGATACTTCAAATGTCGATTTGAAGAGAATCTAACAATTACAGAACGGAAACGCAGCCAGAATAAAACACGCTTAACGACTACTACATTATCTACTAACTACAATTTTAAAAGCGGATTCCGAAAAGCTATAATAGAGTAGGAACTTAAATTTAATCGCATAGAGTATGTTGACAGATGTATTTTCAGTAAATGAAAACACTTGCAACAGCGCTTCTGGTTGTTGTGATGTGTTTGGTTATGGTTGCTCGTGTGCTTGCAACAATAGCTAAAACAGAGAATTTACAAATCCGTGCCATTGGTTTCACTACCGCATTGGCACGGATTTTTGTCTTTCAGCACCTCGATAAACTGATCTGGAATTATGAAAACACCCAAACACTTGCTGGCCAACCAAGTATTCGCTATCCCCGTGGGCGACTATTTTGGCAAAGCCATCGATGCCTGCTACCTAATATACTCCCCACTTGCCAACGCATTTTTTCTTTCGCTACCCCAAGAGGTGGAGGCGATGGATAAGCTATTGGCCAAAGGAGAACGAAACAACGCTCTCGACAGGGTGCTCAACCAAAATCCTCTGCCTCACAATCCTGTGACCCTCGACACGTTTTGCACACTTCACCTGCTGCTCAATGAGCGATGCAACTTCAAGTGCCAATATTGCTACTCGGCAAGCGGTCGTTCGTCGGCAGAGCTTTCGATGGAGCAGATTGAAACTACACTGAACTATTTTCTCTCTTCGCAGCGCAGAGCGGTGAAGGAACGCACAGTGATGTTTATGGGTGGAGGCGAACCCGTGCTATCGTGGAACAAATTGGAAGAGGCCACGCTATTGGCCGAGAAGATAGCCGCACAAGAAGGCATCAACGTGCATTTCGCGCTCACCACCAACGGTTCGATACTTACTCAGCAAATGGTGGATTTCTTGAAAGAGCACCGATTCACGGTGCAAATATCGTTTGAAGTGCTGCCCGACGTGCAAGATGCACAACGGGGTATGAACGACAAAGTGGCGGATAACTTGGTGAGGTTGACCGAAAACGGTATATCCAACTACGTCCGTTCCACTATCACCGAGCGGAACGTGGATCGCATAGCCGAGATGGTGGAGTATTGTCAAACACACTTCCCGAAGGTGAACAAACTAAGCTGCCAACAGGTGGTAGACCCCTCCTACTTCACCACCACCGAGTTGGTGGATGATTTCTTTAACCGTTATTTTGAGTCGTTTCGTAGGGGTGTGGAGCAAGCCGAAAAGACGGGGCTGCAACTGCGCAACTCATCGTCGCACCTCATCAATTACTCGATGCGCGAGCGTTTTTGCTATAATTTAGTGTGCCTCACACCGTATGGCACACTCACGCTCTGCCCCGATGTATCGTCGCCCCAAGAGAGCGATTACCCGCAATCGGTCATCGCCCACATCGAAAATGGCGAACTGGTATTCGACGTGTCTTCTTTCGAGCGATTGACCCACGGAAGCATCCACACCATCGACAAGTGCAACCAATGCTGGGCCAAATGGAACTGCGGAAGCGGATGCCCCAGCAGCAGGCGCGTCTATTCACCACAAATATTCGATGCCGTCTGCAACTATTATCGCAAGATGCTATCGCACAGTCTGATGAGTGAACTCGCATCGAAATACACCAAAGCCACAGGAAGAGAATTTTACAGCGACATTGCACAGAAACTTTAACACCCCACTACCAAATGGAATATCCCACACTGACCAAAAAGAATATATTCGCCATTCCCACGGGCGACCTCTGGGACATCGCCCCCGAAAGAGTATATATGATATATGCGCCGCTCAACGGACATATCTCACTTGCCACCCCACAATCGGTAGAGGAACTGGAGCGATGTGCAGCTGGAGAGCAAACCGACACGGCGCAACAACAGATGCTCGAGACTTTTCAGGCAAAAGGCACAGTGCCCGTGCATTACATCCCACAAACTCCACACGATCTCTATCAAGTGGATTTGCTCATCAACTACACGTGCAATTTTAAGTGCATCTATTGTTACTCGGCAGCAGGACGATCGACAAAACACGTGGATTTTGCCCAAATAAAAACCGTGGTAGATTATCTGTTCTGCTCGGAAAAGAAGCAGGCTAATCCCTACATCATCAACTTTAGCGGCGGAGGCGAACCACTCATCAATTTCGACCTTATCCGTCAAACCGTGGAGTACATCGAAGAGGTGACAAAAGACACCCATTACAAATACAATATTGGATTGGTGACCAACGGAAGCCTCATCACCCCCGAAATAGTGGACTACCTACATCAGAAAAAGGTGGATATGGCAGTCTCATTCGAAATACTGGAGCGGCTACAAAACAAAGAGCGAGGCAGCTACGACAAGGTGGCAGCCAACATCGACCTGATGCTTGACAAGGGCTACCCGTTTGGCATACGCACCACTTTTACCCCCGAAAGCGTGACCAGTATGTGCGAGATGATAGAAGAGCTGGAGCGGCGTTTTCCACGGCTGAAGAAAGTGGTGTTTGATGTGGTGTTGTCGCCCGACCTTTTTGCCACACCCGACGAACTGAAAAGCTATTACGACAACTTCTTGCGCGAATATTATCGTGCCAAAGAGCTGGGCAAACAAAAAGGCATCGCCGTAGAAAGCATTGCCGTAGAAACACTCTCGATGGTGCGCGACCGCACTTGCGAGGGAAAAATCGTGCTCACACCCGTAGGCAGTATATCGAGTTGCGCACGTGTGTCGTCGCCTCAAGAATCGCTCTACAACGATTACGTATTTGGCGATGCACAGGGCAAGCAACTCAAACTCGACGAAGAGCAATTCGCCGCTATTATGGCAGAAAACAACATATACAGCCAACCCATTTGTCACGCCTGTTTTGCTCGGTGGAACTGTGGTGGTGGTTGCCGCCTGTTTCACCAATCGTTTTCACAGCCATTTGTGGAAGTGAAGTGCGACTTCACCCGCAAAGCCCTCCGCCGACAAGCTTTCGGGGTGCTGAGCGACAACTTCCGCAAAGCCAAAGGAACCGATTTGCACACATTTATAGCCGAGAAAATAGACAATGGCACACTATAAACACCAATTATGCTGAATCTCACCACTCCCCACAACCAGTATAGCAACGTGCTGTTGGTAGTGCCTCGATATAGCACCTACGGTGCCACGGGACACTATGTGATGCCAATGGGCACGCTCTACGTGTCGGCCTACCTAAAAGCGGCACAGGTGACACACGTACACACCCTAAACCTAAACCACCACGATGGTGCAGAGGAAACGGTTTTGCAAAACTACATCCACACCCACTCGGTAGGAATGGTGGCATTGGGTGGCATATCGGGTGAGTATCAAGATGTGGCACGCATTGCACAAACAGTAAAGCACATCGACCCCAGCCTGACCGTAGTGATAGGAGGAGGCATCGTAACTGCCGACCCCGAAACTACAATGAGAGCCATTGCACAGGCAGACTATGGCATTGTGGGCGAGGGTGAAATTACGATGGTAGAACTAATAATGGCACTACGCCAAGGAGTGCCACTTCACACAGTTCAAGGAGTGGTATTTTGGGATAAGGGGCAATTTGTAGCCACCCCAGCACGCACGGAGATTGTAGATTTAGACACGCTCCCACTACCCGATTACGCTGGATTCGACTACGATATATATTTGGAGGAAAACCCCGATATGAGCGACGAAGGCAAAAGGTATTCGCAAGTGTCGGTGATTGGTGGACGATCGTGCAAATACAACTGCACCTTCTGCTTCCACCCATCGGGCACCACCTACCGGCAACGTTCGCTGGATTCGATATTTTCCGAAATCGATTATTTGGTATCGCACTACAACATCTCGTACATCGCCTTGCGCGAAGAGCTTTTTGCAACCGACAACGAGCGTGTGGCCGAGTTTTGCCAACGTGTAGAATCTTACGACTTCGATTGGTCTATTCAGTTACGCATCGACAACATCAACCCTGCATTGGTGCAACTGCTCAAAGGCACACGTTGTCGCTATCTGTTTGTTGGGGTAGAAAGTGCCGATGACTCCGTGCTACGCAGTATGCACAAAGGGGTGACACGCAGCCAGATAGAAGAGGCATTGGAGATGCTTCGGCAGGCTGGGCTAAATTCACGGTCGGGGGTCATCTTTGGCGATGCCGCCGAAACGGTGCAGAGTGCCGCCAATAGCCTTTCGTGGTTCAGAAACAATCACAGTCGTTATCGGATGTTTGCAGATATGATCATCGCTTTTCCGGGGTCTGCACTTTACAAAAAAGCTTGCAAGAAAGGAGTAATACCCGACCCCGTACAATTCTTAAAAGATGGTTGTCCCATTGTGAATCTTTCGGAAATGAGCCGTGAGGATTTTATGGAGTTGGTAAAAACCATTGAGAAAATAAATTATAGAAGCTACAACGTAAAAGAGTATAAGCTATGATGAAAATAGATAAATGGGAATTTGACACCGCCGCACAAAGCCGATTAGAGGCATTGACAAGCATCGTGTCGCCCACGATGGAAGAGATGCCGATGGCAAACCACCTACGCACCCAGTGGGGCGAACTGACAAATCAAGTGAAAACCGACGTGATGGGCAATGTGTACGCATCGCTTGTAGGCACTCACCCGTTGCAGGTAGGAATGGTGGCACATATCGACACGGTGGCTTTGCAAATCACCTACATTCAGCACGGAGGCTATTTGCAGTTTCGCTGTATCGGGCTTCGTCCGCACGTGTTGGCCGGACAACCCGTGAGCGTGCTCACAGCCAACGGCGTTGTGCAGGGAGTGGTTGGTTTCGACCCCACTTCGCAATACGGGCAACCCAAAGGACTAATAGAAGATGACTTATGGATAGACCTTGGCGTGAACAGCTACAAAGAGGTGAGTGCGCTTGTGCAGATAGGCGACTTGGCGGTGCTCACGCCACGCTTTAG
>CAMTPA010000133.1 GCA_947074275.1 uncultured Bacteroides sp. | reverse complement strand
AGAAAAAGATCACAAAAATTGCCTCTGTGGGGAAAATGTGGGGAAAATTCGGAAAGCAAAAATGGCTAACAAGTTGATTGTTCAACTGTTAGCCATTTTCTTTGTACCCAGACCCGGGGTCGAACCGGGATGGAAGTGAATCCACTGGTGTTTGAGACCAGCGCGTCTACCGATTCCGCCATCTGGGCATCTGTTTCTCAAATGCGATGCAAAGGTATGGTTTTTTTCTTTATCTCCAAACTTTTCGATTGAAATATTTCATATTTATTTTTGCCTACTTGTTGTTTTTAGTTGTGTGGCACGTTGGGGTGTTTAGTATGTGATTGTTTATCAGTGTGATACGTGGATGGTGTGAAATGTGCTTATTTATCATACAGATTATAAACAATTGATGTGTGGATTATGAACAGCTGATGTGCCAACTATGCAGAGGTGATAAAATGAAGTAGCGTAGCATCTTTGCGGAACAAACGAATTGCAGAAAGATGAAATCTGATGACGTAGTGATATTTTTTTGGCCTTGTAAGTACATTATTTATAGATTTTGCGTTACATTAGCAGAAACTTTTTAAAACAATACATACTATGCTAAATAAAGACAACTATTGTGTCATTATGGGTGGGGGAATTGGTAGCCGTTTTTGGCCTTTCAGTCGCAAAACACTCCCGAAACAATTTTTGGACTTCTTCGGAACGGGACGCTCTTTGCTTCAGCAGACGTTCGATCGATTCAGCAAAATTATTCCTACTGAAAATATATTTATTGTCACCAATGTGATTTATGCCGATTTGGTGAAAGAGCAGCTTCCCGAACTTACGGAAGGGCAGATTCTTTTGGAGCCTGCACGACGAAATACTGCTCCTTGCATTGCTTGGGCTTCGTATCACATTCGTGCTCTCAATCCTAAGGCCAATATGGTGGTGGCTCCTTCCGACCATCTGATTTTGAAAGAGGGTGAGTTTTTGGAGGCTATCAAAAATGGGCTGAACTTTGTGGCACACTCCAGCCAATTGCTTACTTTGGGCATCAAGCCCAATCGTCCCGAAACGGGCTATGGCTACATTCAAATTGACGACCACATAGGAAACAACTTCTACAAGGTGAAGACTTTTACCGAAAAGCCCGAATTGGAATTGGCGAAGGTTTTTGTAGATAGTGGCGAGTTTTATTGGAATTCGGGTATATTTATGTGGAATGTGAACAGCATCATCAAGGCCAGCGAAGAGCTGCTACCCGAACTGACTGCGAAACTTGCCGCCAGCGAAGAGGTATATGCTACGCCTGCCGAAAAAGCTTTTATCGAAGAGCATTTTCCTACTTGCCCCAATGTGTCGATTGATTTTGGTGTGATGGAAAAAGCCGACAACGTGTTTGTGGCTCTTGGCGACTTTGGATGGTCGGACCTTGGCACGTGGGGTTCTCTTTACGACCTATCGGATAAAGACACCGATAGCAACGTGACTTTGAAGGGCGACTCGCTTCTTTACAACAGCAAAAACAACATCGTGGCACTGCCCGAAGGCAAATTGGCTGTGATAGAGGGGTTGGAGGGTTTCTTGGTGGCAGAGGCAAACAACGTGCTTCTTATCTGCCCCAAAGACGAAGAGCACTCTATTAGAAAATATGTGAACGACGCTCAAATCAAGCTGGGCGAAGAGTTTATTTAGTTTCTCATCCTTAATATTAACTCGGTAGAACAATAGAAAATCGGCGAAATGAACATCATCTTAAAAAACAACGACCGCTTGGACGTAGTAGATGCGCTACGTGGGTTTGCACTGTTGGCTATCGTGCTTATTCACAACTTAGAGCACTACAACATCTATTATCTTCCCACCTCATTGCCGGCGTGGATGCCTGCCCTCGACAAAGGTGTTTGGGATACGGTGTTCTTTCTTTTTGCAGGCAAGGCCTATGCGGTCTTCTCTTTGCTGTTTGGTTTTAGCTTTTACATTCAGTTTCGCAATGCCGAGAAGCAGGGGATAGATTTTAAAGGGCGTTTTGCGTGGCGGATGCTGTTGCTGTTTGTCATAGCACAGTTTCACGCTTTGTTTTACGATGGCGATATATTGGTGCTCTACTCCATTGTGGGGTTGCTGCTCATTCCCGTGAGCCGATTGAGCGATCGGGCGGTGTTTATCATCGGTTTGGTGTTGATGTTTCAGCCCATCGAGTGGGGAAAGGTTTTTGTAGCTATGACACATCCGGGCTATTCGTTTCCCACCGAGTTGTATTTGCCTTTTGCCATTGCATCTACCGAGGTGACTTGCCACGGCACATTTGGCGAGGTGTTGCTCAACAACATCGGAGTGGGGCAGCTTTATAGCAACATCTGGCAGATAGAGAATGGGCGGTTTTGCCAAGCAGCCTCTTTGTTCCTGTTTGGGCTATTGCTGGGTCGACGCAAATACTTCGTGCGTAGCGAAGTCTCTTACAGTTTTTGGAAACAAGCTTTCATCTATGCTTGTCTCATCATCATTCCCTTCTTTTTGCTTCAAAAACTGGGTACATCCTACATTCACAATCGCTATGTAGCCATTCCCTACACGCTGATATTCACCACTTTGTTCAACTTTGCTTTCACCACTATCCTTGTTTCTGCATTCACCTTGCTGTGGTTTTACAAAGGCAATGGTCGTCGTTGGCAAAAGTTTATCATCCCCTACGGGCGAATGAGCTTGACCAACTACATTATGCAGTCCATCATCGGAGCGTGTCTATACTATGGTTTTGGTTTTGGTTTATACAAGAAAACAGGCTCTACCTACGCTCTGCTCATTGGCATTGCCATCTTCATTGTTCAGCTTCTGTTTAGCCGATATTGGCTATCCACTCACAAGCAAGGGCCTTTGGAGTATCTATGGAAAAAGGCTACGTGGCTCAAATTCCGCCAGTAGCCTTCCATCGCAATTTCAATTTATCGAAGGTCGAGGTTTTACGTGTAGCAGCTTAGTGGAATGTCGCCACGAAGTGCGCCGAGGGCATTGAGTGCCAAAGCCTCCAGTTCGTCTTCGCCGGGATATATCGATACGGGTGCTAAGAAAGAGATGTATGCGCTCAGGCGTGGCACCACGTAGTCGGAGTGGGCGATACCCCCCGTTATGAGTATTGCATCTACCTTTCCGTAGAGTGGGACAGCGGCTGCACCAATGGCTTTTGCCACCTGATAAATCATTGCATCCACCACCAATTTGGCTTGTTCGTCGCCTTCCTCTATTCGTTTTTCAATCACCATCATATCCGTAGTGCCAAGATGAGCTGCCAAACCAGCGTGTCCCGATATGCGTTTCTTCAAAGCTTCTTTGGTAAATTTGCCACTGTAACAGAGGTCTATCAATTGTCCTGTGGGTAGCGTTCCGGCACGTTCGGGCGAGAAAGGGCCTTCGCCATCCAAGGCATTGTTCACGTCAATCGCCTTACCTTGGCAATGGGTCCCTATGGATATGCCTCCGCCCAAATGACAAACAATCAGGTTTAAATCTTCGTATCTACTGCCTTGCTCGCGGGCAAACCTACGGGCAATAGCGCGCTGATTGAGTGCGTGCCAAATGGTGATACGAGGCATCAGTGGCGATCCTGTGATGTGCCTCATCTCATCCATCTCGTCCACCACGCCAGGGTCGGCTATAAAGGCACGGCAGTTGGGCAGCATCGTGGCCAGTTCGTCGGCTATCAGGCAGCCCAAATTGCAGGCGTGCGTGCGCATAGCGTGGCGGGTGTCGTTTCGCATCGCTTCATTCACTTCATACACTCCTCCTGCTATGGGCTTCACCAATCCGCCTCTGCCTATAATGGCATCAAAATCGAAAGGGATATTCTCTTTGCGCAGTTCGTCTAAAACTAAATTCTTGCGAAACTCAAACTGATCTATCACTTGCGCAAAAGTGGCCAGTTCGTCTACGTTGTGGCGAATGGAGCGCACCAAAATAGGATTTTCATTTTCGTAGACTGCTATTTTGGTGGAGGTAGAACCCGGGTTAATCGCTAATATCTTCATATCATCATCTTTTTTCCTACGATTTGCAAGTGAGGCAAGCCATAGCCATACTGTAATATTTAGATAGTCCTGTGTCGCTACGCGAAGGAAGCACCACTGGGCATATAGGGCCTTGCAGCAATCCAGCCATATCGGCATTGGCAAAAAGCGATACCGATTTGTAGAAAGCGTTTGCCGATTCGATGTTGGGGAATATCAGTACGTCGGCTTCGCCATTGATGGGCGAAACAATGCCTTTGATGTTGCCACTTGCTGGTTCGCAAGAGGTGCGCACGTCGAGTGGCCCGTCGATAATGGTATCGCCAAACTCACCTGCTTCGCAAAGTTCCACAATATTCACATAGTCCAGCGAGTGTGGAAACTTGGCACTCACCTTTTCGGTGCAGTGTATCAAAGCTATTTTGGGCTGTGCTATACCAAAGTCGTGACACACGTGAATGGCATATTGAATCATTTCGATGCGTTGTTGCAAGGTGGGGCGTGGGATTACTGCCGCATCCGAAAAAAACAACAGCTTGTTGTAGGTGGGTATCTGCATCACCGAAAGATGTGTCAGCACCTTGCCACGTGGCAAAATGCCTTTCTCTTTATCCAAAATAGCCCGTAGCAGATTGTCGGTATTGATGATGCCTTTCATTAAAATATCGGCTCCCCCCTCGCGCACTATCCGCACTGCTTCTCGTGCAGCTTCGTCGGGGTCTTCTATATGAATCATTTTCACCCAATCGGGATACTTCTTCAGGGTCTGGTATTTCTCCAGCACAGCCGAGTCACCAATCATCAGAAATTCGGCTATACCCTCTTCAAGGGCACGGGCTATGGCATATTCGGTATTGGCATCGTTGGCACACACCACTGCTATTCGTTTTCTGTTATTGAGCTTTTTCAAGTACTCCGTCAGTTGATTGAAATTTTGAATAGGTTTCATAACGATAGATTTTTAGCAAATATCAAAAATAAATTCGACAATTCAAACAAAGAAATCGATAAAATACATCTGTTTTAGTAACATTTTGTTTAATGTCGGTTCGGACTTCCTGCTGTGCTTATACAAAAAGCACCTGCCTTGCACTACAACAGATTGCAGTAGAGGGTTGTTTGTAGTTTCGGCATCATATTCTTTGTTATATGCAGAATATATGTACATTTGCATAGAAAGATAAAACCAGCAATTATGGACTCATTGATTTATCCCCCCTATTTAAGGCCCGGCGACGAAGTTGTAATACTCTCTCCATCGAGCAAGATAGACAAATCGCTACTGAAAGGAGCCCAAAAACGCTTAGAGTCTTGGGAACTGAAGGCTAAAATAAGCCATTCGGCAGGCGGTTCATCGGGCAAATATGCCGGCACTGTGAAACAGCGGCTGAAAGATTTGCAAGAAGCCTTCGACAATCCCAAAGTGAAAGCCATCCTTTGCAGTCGTGGTGGCTATGGGGCTGTTCATTTGGTAGACAAACTCGATTTTACCGCTTTTCGGGAATCACCCAAGTGGTTGATAGGGTTTAGTGATATCACCGCACTTCACAACACCATTCAGCAGCAAGGTTTTGCATCGCTACACGCACCTATGGCTCGCCACCTCACCGTAGAGGCCGGAGATGATGTGTGTACACTCCATCTGAAAAACATACTTTTTGGCGAATTGCCTTCATACAGTTGCCTCAAGCACAATCGCAATCGCAAAGGGAAAGTAGAAGGCATCTTGCGCGGTGGCAATATGGCGGTGCTCTACGGGCTGCGTGGCACAGCTTTCGATATACCTGCCGAGGGCACAATTCTATTTATCGAGGATATAGGCGAACGTCCACACGCCGTAGAACGAATGATGTATAATTTGAAATTGGGTGGTGTGCTCGAAAAACTGTCGGGACTAATCATCGGGCAATTTACTGAATACGAAGAAGACCGCTCACTGGGCAAGGAGTTGTACGATGCGCTCGCTCATTTGGTAAAAGAGTACGATTACCCAGTCTGTTTCAACTTTCCAGTAGGGCACGTGCCTCACAATTTACCTCTGATAGAGGGTGCAAAAGTGTCTTTCGAGGTTGCTACCAAAGGGGTGAACTTGCGTTTTTTATAGTAGCTATTAAAATAGCTTGATGTCACTGGTTTATTTCTTGCAAAAGTTGAGGCTATATATCATAATTCGATGTATGGCCTCAACTTTTTTATGATTACAATGCTTTTATTAAAATCCTAGCCACGGATAATTATCTGTTCTTGCTATCCATTTATCACTTTCCTCTAGTAACATATCAATCATGGATACATCTTTATCCTTATCATTCTTGAAGGTGTCTTGCCCTTTCATTTGCGCATCACTCAGTGGCGAGACA
>CAMTPA010000132.1 GCA_947074275.1 uncultured Bacteroides sp. | reverse complement strand
TCCACATTCCATTCTCCAGCAGTGTAGCGTGCCAATATATCGAACAAACAATGCGACATTTTAGATACGAAGATGGCCATACGAGGTTTCACATCCGAAAAATAGAGGCGAAATTGCATCCCATACTTTTGTGCGTAAAGCGTTTCAAAGTAGTCTTCTATTTTTTCTTGCGGAACAAGAAAGTTCTCCAATTCCCATTCAATACGCATAAAGAAGATGTTCTCTACACGATCTACGTATTGATCTAAATAGATGATGTTACCTTTGTTTACAGTTATAAAGTCGGTCACTTCAGCAAGTATTCCGGGTTTATCGGGGCAATGCAATAATAGTTTGGCTGTTGTCATTATTATATATCTTATATTTTAGCACATTACAATGTTCGAGGATACTTTTGTATCTCTCGATTTTTAGCCTGCAAAAATAACTAATTATTGCTAAAGGAAGAATTTTAAAATCAAAAAGTTTATTTTAAGTGGTGTATTTATAACAGATAGAAAGTGAGCTATCTTCAAGTAGGCTCTTGCATCTTGAGGCTCGACAAGCAGCACAAACACGATAGTTTCGTCAAGTAGCTATTAGTGGTTTGGTAGCAAGGCCTATCTACCACGCTGGCAAGGCCTATCTACCAACTCCGATAGGCCTTGCTGATAAAGAGAATTTTTAAACTCTGATAGCAAGTACTTTACACAGACCTCCTCACTTCACATATTTATCGTTCAACAATTTACTGAGCAGAACCTCTAAATTGGGGTTCTCGACTATTAACAAGTATCGCGACAACTATCAACAATTGAGCTGATACATATTAACAGTCGACACGACAATATAGAACTGTTGTCATAAACATCTTTATCCATTTAATTGTTTTAACTAAATAGAACAGGGCTACATTTTATGATTTGGAAACGATTGAAGTCATTAACGGCTTTCAAAGACATCAGACAATGGCACGTGAGAAAACTAAAACTCATCGATGCCCGCTTGTATTTCGTCAGCATCTTTGTGGGATTGCTGACAGGACTTGTAGCCGTCCCCTATCATTATCTATTGCAATACTTTTTTAAAATCCGCCGTGATTTTTTCGATTCCGAGCCTCGCTGGTATTGGTACATCCCACTGTTCTTTTTGCTTTGGGGTATCCTCAATTTCGTGGCGTGGTTGGTTCAGAAAATGCCCTACATCACTGGAGGAGGTATTCCGCAAACTCGTGGTGTGATAAACGGCAGAATATCCTACAAGCATCCATTGGTTGAGATGTTTTCTAAATTTGTGGGCGGTGTGCTGGCACTATCAGCAGGTTTGTCGTTGGGGCGCGAAGGGCCTTCAGTGCAAATTGGCTCATACATCGGGTGTATTTTTTCAAAATGGGGTAAAGTGCTTCCGGGCGAACAAAAACAATTATTGGCAGCAGGTGCTGGCGCAGGATTGGCAGCAGCTTTTGCAGCTCCGCTGGCTTCATCGCTATTGGTTATAGAAACCATTGAGCGGTTTGATGCGCCCAAAACAGCCATCACCACACTCCTTGCTGGTGTGGTGGCTGGCGGTGTGGCAAGTTGGCTTTTTCCGATGAACCCGTATGCCTTAATCGAAGTAGTGGCACCAATACTCAACTTTTGGGAATCGGCAAAATTATTCGTCATCTTAGCACTCCTCATCTCAATATTAGGAAAAATCTACGCTTGGTTAGCTTTGGTTTTCCGTCGTTTGTATCCGATGATAAAACAGCCAGCCTATATCAAAATGTTCTACTTGCTTTGCATCGCCTTTGCCGTATCACTATATGCCGTAGACCTTACGGGAGGTGGTGAAGAGTTTTTAATCAACCAATGTTCCGATGGTAGTATGATTATTAAATGGTTGGTATTGGCTATGCTTATCCATCTGTTTTTTACGTTAATCAGCATCTCCTCGGGGTTGCCTGGTGGTAGCTTTATCCCCACCTTGGTCACAGGCGGACTGTTTGGACGAATCATCGCACTTATCTTAGTAAACAGAGGATTTATTGGTGTAGAAAACATCAACTACGTGATGCTCATTTGTATGTCGGCGTTTTTAGTTGCCGTTATCCGCACACCACTCACCGCTATTGTGCTTATCACTGAGATTACTGGTCATTTCGACGTATTCTATCCCTCGATTGTAGTGGGTGGATTGACTTATTATCTCACCGAATTGCTTCAAGTAAAACCATTCAACGTATCGCTCTACGACGAAATGATAAAAACAGCACCTTTCCAAGCTCAAACACGCTACACGCTATCGGTAGAAGTTATGACTGGTTCTTATTTTGATGGCAAAGAGGTAAGCGCACTTCAACTGCCACCCGATTGTACAATCATCAACGTGCAGCGCGACCGTAAAGACTTGCCCCCTGCTCAACAAACCTTGATGCCGGGCGACCAAGTGCAGATAGAAATGAATGCACAAGATATCGAAAAGCTTTATGAACCACTCGTAAGTATGGCAAATATCTATTAAAGCACCTTTTTATCTTTGAATTGTAACTAATTATAGTATATTTGCAGGCAAACTGTAAATACAATACTATAATTTATGAAAAAGCACGATTTCATTTTTGCGCTTTGCGTAATCATCTGTTTTCTTCCATTTTTTCTAAGTGAGACCGTTTACGAGGGGTACAAAGAGTTTAACGCCACGCACGGTATGATAATGAGTTTCATCAAATTTGCTATTCTATCCACATTGGGCGAAGTGATAGGGTTACGCATCAGCACTGGTGTTTACCACCGCCCCGGCTTCGGCATCTTGCCACGAGCATTTGTATGGGGCATTTTGGGTATGGGCATCAATCTCGCTTTTGTGGTGTTTTCCAATGGTGTTCCAGCTTTCCTTTCTTATATGGGCGGCATCAATGCACCTACGTTGATGAAAGATCCACTTTCGTTGGAAAAAGTGGGTGTGGCTTTTGCCATTTCTGTGACAATGAACACCATCTTCGCCCCCGTGTTTATGACACTCCACCGAGTGACCGACACACATATTTTAGAAACAGGTGGAACAATGAAGGGATTTTTCACTCCCATCCCAATGGCAAAAATTCTGCAAAACATCAACTGGAAAGTACAGTGGGGCTTTGTGTTCAAAAAAACCATTCCGTTCTTTTGGTTTCCAGCACACACCATCACCTTCTTGCTTCCTGGCGACGCACGTGTTTTGTTTGCAGCCTTCTTAGGGGTTATACTTGGCATCTTCTTGGCTATCGCCGCACGCAAACCAGCCGAAGAGTAAATTCAATTTGACCTTGATATAAAAAAAAACGGTACGCTATCCACAATCAGCAAGAGGGATAGCGCACCGTTTTTCTATTATCTAAAAGAGTGCTTACTTAGCCTGTTCGCGAAGCCAAGCAATTTCTTCGGGCCAAAGAGCCTCATCTACCGTTTCGAGAATCAAAGGCATATTATCAAACCGAACATCACGCATCATCTTCTCGAACAAACCGAAACCAAGAGTTCCCTTGCCAATGCTATCGTGGCGATCTACCCGACTGCCTAATTCCTTTTTAGAGTCGTTGATGTGCATACCCTTCAAGTATTTAAAGCCCACCACTTCGTCAAACTCCTGAAAAACCCCTTCGTAGTCGCCCACCAAATCGTATCCAGCCGAATAAGTATGACAAGTATCCAAGCAAACCCCTACTCGGTTTTTATCTTCCACACGATCAATAATGTGTTGCAAATGCCAAAAAGCATTTCCTACATTGCTGCCCTGCCCTGCCGTGTTTTCTATCACCGCAGTCACACCTTCTGTTTTACTCAAAGCGATATTGATACTCTCCGCTATCACATCAAGACATTCCTCAATGGATATTTTGTTGAGTGTAGTGCCTGGATGAAAGTTGAGAAGTTTCAACCCAAGTTGTTCGCAACGCTGCATTTCGTCCAAAAACGCACTTCTACTTTTTTCCAAAGCCTCAGCCTCTGGATGTCCCAAGTTTATCAGATAACTATCGTGCGGCAATATGTAATTGGCGTCGAAACCAAATTTGGCACAATTGTCTTTAAATTGAGAGATGTTATCGGCAGTCAATGGCTTGCTCACCCACTGACGTTGGTTTTTAGTGAAGAGTGCAAAAGCATTCGCACCAATGGTGTTGGCATTGATTGGAGCCTTTTCTACTCCACCCGATGTACTTACGTGTGCTCCGATATACTTCATATACTTCGTTTTATTGTTTTAATTTATACTGCTACAAAGATACAATTCTTGTTTAGTCACAAAATAGCATTTAATGATATTTACCCGTTGTTCAAGTTAAAATAATAAGAATTTGGCATTAAACTGCATTTAAGAAAATATTCCCATAAATTCACATAACATTATTTTACTACAAGTAAAATACACATACATTCTATTCCGCTAACATTTTAATAATGCGAATGGTAGCTATATTTGCAATCTATTATATTAACTAAACTTAGAGCTTAAGTATGAAAAGTAAGTTGGCATTATTCGCATTGGCTTTATCTTTTGGTGCATCTGTTTTTGCACAATCTACCAGCAACGTTCAATCTCCCAAGCAAGCCTTAATGGAGCTACAAGCAGGAAATGAACGATTTATTGCAGGCAACAGCATATATCCCAATCAATGTTTGGACCGCGTAGCAAGTTTGAAAAAAATTCAAGAACCTTTTGCGGCGATTGTGGCCTGTTCAGATTCTCGTGTTCCTGCCGAACTATTGTTTGACAGTGGATTTGGTGACATTTTTGTAATCCGCACAGCAGGCAATAGTGTAGTAGATGCTTCAACACAAGGAAGTGTAGATTATGCGGTAAATCATTTAGGTGTGAAACTTGTAGTAGTTATGGGACATACTAATTGCGGTGCTATCAAAGCAGTAGTGTCTACTCCGTGCGAACACGGAAGTACACACGATGAAAAAGAAGGTGAACTCCCCGTGTTGATTGAAAAGATTGCAAACTGCATTCCTCAATATCAAGGAAAAGAAGACCAACTGGATGGCGCAATTGAAGCAAACGTGGAAGCACAAACTGATAAAATAGCATCTTTGCCTCACGTAAAAGCTAAAACAGCTACGGGTGAACTAAAAGTGGTAAGTGCTATGTACAATCTTAAAACAGGTAAAGTAGAATTTAAGAACTAAACCATTTTAATATTACAAAAAGAGGATGTGTCAGTTTTGACACATCCTCTTTTTGTATAGTATTATTTGTAGCAAAAACAAAAAAAGGGTGTATCAAAACAAAACTTTGATACACCCTCTAACTATCTATTTCAATTACAAATCTTACTCTTCATCCATCAATATTTCAAGAATTTGACCAGCCGCCTTAGCCACTGGAGTACCAGGACCAAAGATAGCAGCAACACCTGCTTTGTATAAGAAATCATAGTCTTGCGCTGGAATTACACCACCTGCA
The DNA here is from genome assembly GCA_947074275.1 of uncultured Bacteroides sp. GTDB lineage: Bacteria > Bacteroidota > Bacteroidia > Bacteroidales > Bacteroidaceae > Bacteroides. Next base: position 983 of record CAMTPA010000132.1, on the reverse strand, counting down.
ATTACGATAATATCTTCGCGACCTAATTTCTTCAACTCTTCAATGATTTGAGGAACCAAAGTTTTGTGGCCTGCAGCCAAAGAAGAAACACCTACTACGTGTACGTCGTTCTCTACTGCTTCGCGAGCTGCTTCGGCAGGAGTTTGGAACAATGGTCCCATATCTACGTCGAAACCACAGTCTGCATAACCCGTTGCTACTACTTTCGCACCACGGTCGTGACCGTCTTGTCCCATCTTCGCAATCATGATACGAGGTTGACGTCCCTCTTTCTTCGCAAACTTCTCTGTCAGCTCGCAAGCTTTTTGGAAGTCGCTATCGTTTTTACTTTCTGATGAATACACGCCTGATATAGTTCTAATTACTGCTTTATAACGTCCTACTACCACTTCGCAAGCCGATGAGATTTCACCCAGTGTAGCGCGTACACGAGCTGCTTCTACTGCCAACTCAAGCAAATTACCTTCGCCTGTTTCAACACATTTGGTAATTGCTTCGAGTGCTTGATCAACTTCCGCTTGGTTGCGACCTTCTTTCAATCTCTCTAAGTTTTCGATTTGCTCTTTACGTACAGCAGTATTGTCAACTTCAAGAATATCGATAGGATCTTCTTTTTCAAGACGATATTTATTCACACCAACAATGGTTTGTGAACCGCTATCAATACGAGCTTGTGTACGAGCAGCAGCTTCTTCGATACGCATCTTAGGAAGACCAGTTTCGATAGCCAATGCCATACCACCTAGTTTTTCAATTTCTTGAATATGTTCCCAAGCTTTGTGAGCCAACTCGTGAGTCAAGTTTTCTACATAGTAAGAACCTCCCCATGGGTCAACGTTTTTGCAAACGAAAGTTTCTTCTTGAATGTAGATTTGAGTATTACGAGCAATACGAGCCGAGAAGTCTGTTGGCAATGCAATCGCCTCATCCAATGCATTAGTATGCAATGATTGAGTGTGACCTAATGCAGCAGCCATAGCTTC
>CAMTPA010000131.1 GCA_947074275.1 uncultured Bacteroides sp. | reverse complement strand
GTCGGTTTCTTGTATCGTTATGGATATTTCACTCAATCTTTATCTATGGATGGGCAGCAAATAGCCAACTACGAAGCTCAAAATTTTGGTCAGCTACCCATTGATAGAGTTTTTGATGCAGAGGGGAAACCATTGGTTGTTTCCGTTCCTTATAACAACTATTTTGTTTATGCAAATATTTGGCGTGTGAACGTGGGACGTATTTCGCTCTATTTGCTTGATACAGATAATGAGTTGAACAGTGAGTTTGACCGCCCAATTACACATCAACTTTATGGTGGCGACTGGGAAAACCGCTTGAAGCAAGAGATTCTTTTGGGTATTGGTGGTATGCTTACTTTAAAAGCACTTGGAATAACTAAAAATGTATATCATTGCAATGAGGGACACGCTGCTCTTATCAATGTACAACGCATCTGTGATTACGTTGCTTCGGGTTTGACTTACGATCAATCTATTGAATTGGTGCGTGCTTCTTCTTTGTACACCGTTCATACTCCAGTTCCTGCTGGTCACGACTATTTTGATGAAGCCTTGTTTGGTAAATATATGAGTGCATATCCAGAAAAGATGGGATTGACTTGGGATGATTTTATGGGCTTGGGACGTAACAATCCTGGCGATAAATCGGAACGTTTCTGTATGTCTATTTTTGCTTGCAACACTTCGCAAGAGGTGAATGGGGTGAGCTGGCTTCACGGAAAGGTTTCACAAGAGATGTTTGCACCTCTTTGGAATGGCTATTTCCCTGAAGAGCTTCACGTGGGATATGTGACAAATGGTGTTCACTTCCCAACTTGGAGTGCTACAGAGTGGAAACAGCTTTATGCTAAATATTTCTCAGAAAACTTTATGAGCGATCAGTCTAATCCGAAAATCTGGGAAGCTATATACAATGTGGCTGATGAGGAGATTTGGAAGACGCGCTTGACAATGAAGAAGAAACTGGTTGACTACATTCGTAAGCAATTCCGTGAAAACTGGTTGAAAAATCAAGGAGATCCTTCACGTATTGTTTCTTTGATGGATAAAATCAATCCAAATGCTTTGTTGATTGGTTTTGGTCGTCGTTTTGCAACCTATAAACGCGCACATCTATTGTTTACTGATTTGGATCGTTTGGCTAAAATTGTGAACAATCCAGATTACCCAGTTCAATTTCTGTTCACAGGTAAAGCTCACCCTTATGATGGTGCTGGACAAGGCTTGATAAAGAAAATTATTGAAATATCACGCCGCCCTGAGTTCTTGGGTAAGATTATCTTCCTCGAAAACTACGATATGCAATTGGCTCGCCGTTTGGTTTCGGGTGTAGATATTTGGTTGAACACGCCAACACGCCCATTGGAAGCATCGGGAACATCGGGTGAAAAAGCTTTGATGAATGGTGTATTGAACTTCTCTGTACTTGATGGATGGTGGCTCGAAGGCTATCGTGAAGGTGCTGGCTGGGCGTTGACCGAAAAACGTACTTATCAGAACCAAGAGCATCAAGACCAATTGGATGCTGCTACTATTTACAGCATTCTTGAAACAGAAATACTTCCTTTATTCTATGCTCGTAATAAAAAAGGATATTCTGAGGGTTGGGTACGAACTATCAAAAACTCAATAGCGCAAATTGCACCTCATTATACAATGAAGCGTCAGTTGGACGACTACTTCTCTAAGTTTTATACCAAAGAAGCCAAACGTTTTGCTTTGTTATCGGCCAATGATAATGCTAAAGCAAAAGAACTTGCTGCTTGGAAAGAAGAAGTTGCTGATAAATGGGATTCTATTGAAGTAGTATCGTGCGATGATATCGAAGAATTGTCTCACGGTTGCATCGAAAGCGGTAAAGAGTATACTATTACATTTGTGGTAGACGAAAAAGGCTTGAATGATTCTATTGGCTTAGAATTGGTAGCAACCTATTGTACACCAGATGGAAAAGAGCATATTTACTCTGTTGAGCCATTCCACGTGATAAAGAAAGATGGTAATAACTATACTTTCCAAACTAAATTTAGCTTGCAAAATGCCGGTAGCTTTAAGTTCGCATATCGTATGTTCCCAAAACATCCAGATTTGCCACACCGCCAAGATTTCTGCTATGTGCGTTGGTTTAACTGCTAATAAATAAACGTCTTTACAAAAAAGGCTGGATAGATTTTCACTCTATTCAGCCTTTTTTTTGTTTATGTATATCCATAAAAAAACCCCCGATAAAGGACGAGGGCAGCCTAATGATACACAACGGAATAATCCTTATTGTGATTTACTTCAAATTGTACTGCAAATATAATAATATTTTTAATCGATAAAAGATTTTATAGATAAAAATATTTATATTTGATGAAAATAATAAATATATACCTATTTTTATTAAACTACAAAGTGCCTTGAGGCAGCTTTGGAATATGAACCATAGAGACTTGTGATTTACTGTTAATAGATATTGAATAGACTATTAACAAGTATAGAGCAGCTTGTGAACAGTTTGCATGATAGATGTATATAATTGAGATTCTGAAACTAACAAAACATATTAATTGTAGAATGAAAAACATTTTAGGACTTGATCTTGGCACCAATAGTATTGGTTGGGCTATGATTTGTAGAGAATCGAACGAAAAAGTAGGTATAAAAGCGGCAGGGAGTAGAATTATTCCAATGGATGCGTCGGTTTTAGGAGATTTTGATAGTGGAGTGACGAAATCGCAAACGGCCGAAAGAACGGGATTTAGAAGTGTGAGACGAATGCGTGAACGACTTTTGCTTCGGCGCGAAAGGTTACATAAAATACTCTCTATTTTGGGATTTCTTCCTTCGCACTATGCGGATGCGATAGATTTATATTCAGGAAAATTCAAAAAAGGTGTGGAGGTGAAACTTCCTTGGAGAAAATCAAAAGCATATGGTTTTGATTTTCTATTTCAAGACTCTTTTGATGAAATGATGACTGATTTTCAGAAAAGAAAACCCGACTTTGTGCTTTGTGGTAGTAAAGTTCCTTATGACTGGACTATCTACTATTTGCGCACAAAAGCACTGAGAGAAAAAATAACAAAAGAAGAACTTGCTTGGATTTTACTGAACTTCAATCAAAAAAGAGGCTATTATCAGTTACGTGGCGAAGAGGTTGAAAAAAACAACAAAGAAGAAAAGTATTATGCCCTTAAAGTGATTGACGTACAAGAAACAAACGATAGAAAAGGCAAGGATGTGTGGTATAATATTGTGTTGGAAAATGGATGGATCTATCGGCGGTCGAGCAATATTCCATTGGATTGGGTAGGAAAAACGAAAGAGTTTATAGTTACCACTGACTTGAATCAAGATGGTACGCCCCGTTTGGACAAAAATGGAGAGGTGAAACGCTCTTTTCGTGCTCCGAAGGAAGATGACTGGAGTCTTGTGAAGAAAAAAACTGAAGAAGACATTATCAACAGTAAAAAAAAGGTAGGGGAGTATATCTATGATTCATTATTGGAAAATCCGCAGCAAAAAATTATAGGCGGGTTGGTGAGAACTATCGAGCGAAAACATTATAAAGATGAACTGTATGCTATCATAGAAAAACAAAGCGAGTTTCATCCAGAGCTACAGAATGATGAGTTATATAAATGTAGCATCAACAGATTATACCCTCAAAACGAGGCTCATAAAAATAATATTGCTAATCGTGGTTTTGCATATTTGTTGATAGAAGATATTCTTTTCTATCAGCGTCCGTTGAAGACAAAAAAATCGCTTATTAGTAATTGTCCTTATGAAACAACTAAATACATTGATAAGGATACAGGCGAGATAAAAGATGCTCCTGTGAAATGTATTGCAAAATCTCATCCACTTTATCAAGAATTTAGATTGTGGCAGTTTGTAGAGAATTTGAAAATATATCAGCGCGAAAAACAAGTAGACAATAAGCTGCAAACTGATGTAGATGTAACAAAGGATTTCCTTAACACTGCCGATGATTACATCGCTTTATTTGATTGGCTGAATACGCGCAAGGAAATAGATCAAAATGCTTTTTTGAAATATCCTGGATTCAAATTAAAAAAGAATGCGAAAGAGTTTCGTTGGAATTATGTTGAAGATAAAAAATATCCTTGCAATGAAACGAAAGGGTTGATACTGTCATTTTTAGCTAAAGCGTCTGTTTCTGCTGATTTTTTATTGCCAAAAGCCGAGGAAGCTTTGTGGCACATTTTGTATTCTGTTGATGATAAAAATGAACTTGAAAAAGCGTTGAAAAAATATGAAGCAAAATACAATCTGAACAATGGTTTTACAGCGGTATTTAAAGATTTTCCGCCATTTGCAAAAGATTATGGTTCTTATTCATCGAAAGCAATAAAGAAGTTATTACCTCTTATGCGCAAGGGAAAGTGTTGGAGTGAAGATGAAATAGACTCAAATACACAGCAGAGAATAAAGGCTATTATAGAAGGTGATTATCTGGGAATGAGCCAAAAACGGGTTTTGGAACGTCTGAGCGGAATGAAAGATGTTAAAGATTTTGTAGGGCTTCCGTTGTGGTTAGTTTGTTATGTGGTGTATGGCAGGCATTCGGAGGTTTCATTAATAGAAAGATGGAACTCGCCAGAGGATTTAAAATTTTATTTGCGTTCGTTTAAACAGTACTCTTTGCGTAATCCGATTGTAGAGCAGATTGTAACAGAGACACTTCGTGTGGTTCTGGATATTTGGGTGCAAAATGAACATATTGATGAAATTCATCTGGAGCTGGGACGTGAGATGAAAAAAACAGCTGAGGAACGAAAACGGATGACCAATCAAATAATTGATAATGAATATGCTAACCTGAGAATAAAGGCTCTTCTTTTGGAATTTATGAACCCTGAATATGAAATTAAAAATATTCGCCCTTATTCTCCCAGCCAGCAAGACTTGTTGCGTATTTATGAAGACACAGTGTTGTCGACCGAAAAAAATATTCCAGATGATATATCGTCGACTATTCGCAAGTTTAGGGAAAGTGACGTGAAAAAACGTCCTACAAAATCAGAGTGTTTGAGATATAAACTGTGGTTAGAACAAAAATATCGTTCGCCCTATACAGGGGATATAATACCGTTGGGAGAACTTTTTACGACTTCTTATCAAATAGAACACATTATTCCACAATCTCGATACTTTGATGACTCTTTTAGCAACAAAGTGATTTGTGAAGCCGAAGTGAATAGACTTAAAGGCAATCTGCTGGGGTACGAATTTGTTGTAAAACACGCCAAAGAAATCGTGTCGTTAGGTTTTGGAAAAAAAGCAAAAATCTTCTCAGTGTCTGAATATGAGCAGTTTGTACAAGAAAACTACTCGAAGCAAAAAGCAAAGATGAAGAAACTTTTATTGGAAGACTTGCCAGAAGATTTTATAGAACGCCAATTGAATGATAGTCGTTATATCAGTAGGTTTATAAAAGGAGTATTGTCGAATATTGTGCGTGAGAAGTTGGAAAATGATGAATATGAACCTGAAGCGATTTCTAAAAAACTTATAACCTGCTCGGGTGGTGTTACCGATCGTTTGAAAAAAGATTGGGGACTAAATGATGTATGGAACAGTATTATAAGTCCGCGTTTCGAAAGGTTGAATAAAAAAACAGATTCAAAACAATTTGGCGATTGGGTGAATAAAGATGGTAAACGCTATTTTCAGACGGACATTCCTCTGGAGTTGCAAAGAGGATTTAGTAAGAAGCGAATTGATCATCGCCATCACGCAATGGATGCCATAGTTATAGCTTGTGCTACGTTGAATCATATTAATTATTTGAACAATGAATCGGCAAGAAAAAAAGCAGTAGTCTCTCGCTTGGATCTTCGCAAACTATTGTGCGATAAATCGAAGACAGATGATAATGGCAACTACCGTTGGGTAATAAAAAAACCTTGGGATACCTTTACTCAAGACACATATGATGTGTTGCAAAATATAATAGTGAGTTTTAAACAAAATCTACGTGTTGTAAATAAAGCGACCAACTATTATCAGCAATATAATGAACTTGGAAAAAAGGTGTTTTGCAAGCAAAAAGGTGAAGAACATTGGGCTATACGCAAATCACTGCACAAAGCTACCGTGTATGGTAATGTGAATCTGAGAAAAATAAAGAATGTAAAGCTTGCCATTGCATTAAATACTCCTCGTCGTATTGTCAGTAAAGAATTGAAAAAAGAAATAACCAAACTTCTATCATTGAAATACAATGAGAAAATGATATTGAGGTATTTCAAAGAAAATAAATCGCTCTCAAGCAAGTTTGATTTAGGAAGAATCGCTGTTTATTATTTCACTAATGAAACCTCGGAACCGCTGGTAGCTGTACGTAAGACTATTGATGTGAGTTTTACAAAAAAGAAAATAGCAGAATCGGTTACTGACACAGGAATACAAAAAATATTATTAAAACATCTTGAAAATAATGGGGGAGATTCAGCTCTTGCATTTAGCCCTGACGGTATTGATGATATGAATAGAAACTTACTTGTTTTGAATGACAAAAAGCAACATCAACCTATTTTCA
>CAMTPA010000130.1 GCA_947074275.1 uncultured Bacteroides sp. | reverse complement strand
ATATAGATTGCAATTATGCCGACTAATAAAATAATAGCCCCTTATGCACAAAATGCATAAGGGGCTTATTATTTAAACTCTGAAGTTCGAGACTTTTCTTTAGACAATAGTGAAAATAGACGCAAATCCAGTCACTTTAAAGATTTCTAATATTGCAGGACTTAAGTTGCTCAGTGCCAATTTAGCTTTGCGTGCATTTACGCTCTTTTGCATAATTAGAAATACACGTAATCCCGAACTACTGATATAAGATAGTCCTGCGCAATCAATTACAATGTCTGATGCGTTGCCGCTAATCAAAGGTGTTACTGCTGCCTCAAACTCTTTGGCATTGGTGGTGTCAATGCGTCCGTCTATTTTCGCAATGGTTTTACCTTCTTGCTCTGTTATTATTACATTCATAATCTTCTTATTGTTTTTTGCAAATATACAAAACTATTATAAATTCTTCTTGACGATAAGTACATTTTTACCATCAATTCTTTCGTATTTTACCTCATCCATAATTTTTCTGATGAGGAAAATGCCCAATCCACCTATTTGACGGTCTTCGGCTGATAATGTAATATCTGCTTCAGGTACTACCGTTGGATCAAATTCAACTCCTGAATCGGATATAGTAAACAGTAAGGAGCTATTTACGTGAGTGGCTTTTACAGAAATAGCATCTCCCATCTTTTGTGGATACGCATAAAGAATGATATTAGAAACAGCCTCTTCCAAAGCCAAATTAAGACTCATAGTGAGCGCAAAATCCAACTCGCATTCCTCTCCAATGAGGTCTACAAACTCAGTTAGCCGTGCCAATTCGGCTATGTCATTTTTAATGATAATTTCTTTATCCATATTATTATGATTGGGTTTTATAGTTAATAATCAACATTGTTAAATCGTCGCTTTGCTCATTACCATTTACGAATTTATCTACCGATTGTTTTACGATATTTATTACATTTTGAGGGTTATTCGTGTTTACAATGGATTTTAGTGTATCAATCAATCTTTGGTCAGAGTATAGTTCTTGTGCGCTATTTTCTGCCTCCGTCAGTCCATCACTGTAAATGAATATCGATTCGCCACGCTGTAGCGTTATTTGTTGTGCTTCAAAACTCATTCCATCGAATATTCCAAGAGCAATGTTTGCTTTGGAGTCAAGAAAGTGTACTCCAGAGGTAGGAGATACAATGACTGGTAAGTTGTGTCCACCATTGGCATAATCCAGCACTCCTGTTTTTAAATCCAGCACACCCACAAACAATGTGATAAACATATTCGCATCATTGTTTTCGGATATTGAGTTATTAAGTAGTTCCAAAATTTGCTCGGGTCGCTCTGTATGTGATGCCACGGAGCGAAACAGACTACTGGTTACAGCCATAAGAAGAGAAGCAGGTACACCTTTACCTGAAGCGTCACCAACAGTAAAATAGAGTTTGTCATTTTTTACAAAGAAATCGTAAAGATCGCCTCCCACTTCTTTTGCAGGTTCCAATAACGCATATAGGTCAATATCCTCGCAGTTGGGGAATGGCGGGAATACTTTTGGAAGCATCCCCATTTGTATTTGATGTGCAATAGCTAATTCGCTTTCAATACGTTCGCGAGCTACTGTCGTTTCTTTCAGTTCATTAATATAGTTTTTTAAAGACATTTGCATATTGACGAATGACTTCCTTAGTTCATACATTTCATCCCGACTTTTTATTTCTTTTATTGGTGTGTCGAAATTGCCCTGTGCTACAACGGATGCAGTATCTGCAAACTCACGCAAAGGAGTTGCCAATTTACGTATGGTTAGCCAGCTTAAAATAAATAATAGTATGAGGCTGGCACTGGCAGTAATCCAAACTAAGATAGACATTTGGCTAAATTGCTTCATTACGTCCGATTCCTGTGATACAGTAGCTATCGACCAGCCTATTCGGGGAATCGGCTCATAAAAAACATAAGATCGTATATCGTCATTGAAAAATGTTTTACTGCCTCCTTTTTGGGCTATCATATCTTCTCCTATATCTTTGACCTGTTTGTCGGCCATATCTCCTGTTGCAGTAAAAAAAGTTTCATTGAGAATACGATTGTTTTCTCGATGTGCCAAATAATAAGCATTACGACTTAACATAAATGCATAAGAATTGGGATAAGGCTTATTCGCAAGCACCATTTGTGAAAACCAATCGAGTGATATATCTATACCTAAAACTCCAACAACCTTGTTGTTTTTATCATAGATTAGTTGTGAGTAGGTAGTCATTAGTATGTTGCCAGCTCCTTCATCATAATAAGGTTCGCTCCAATAACTTTTCTCTAACAGTTTTGGTATTAAATACCAATCCATCGTGTGATAATCATAAGTTTCATTGCCTACTATCTCAAAACTTAATCCATCAATTAAGCTATTGTCATATTGGGTGTATGACATAAAGAATTCGCCTTCATTTGGGTAAAAGTAGGGCTCAAATCCTAACCCCGACCCATATATATCAGGATTGCTGATAAGCATATTGGCAATAATCTCTTTAAAGGCAGCTGGATTATCTAAATTTTGCTCGATGTGATATGCGGTGTTTGCTGCACTCAATTCAGCGGAGGCCAAAATAGCATCAATTGATTTTGTGACATTGGTTAGTTGGTATTCTGATTTTTGAAAAACCTCTGTGACGATTGCTTTTTTTGCTAAATAGAAGTACAAGACAAAAGACAGTGCAAATAGCACTCCTGTGACTGCAATAATAAGCAGGCTAAGTCTTGTAGAGAATGAACGAAATATTATTGACATACTAATTGATGATTTCTGATTAAAAAAAATAAAACTGCGTTTGTTTAATATGGTTTTATTATAAAGGAATCGTAAACGACTTCATCTTTGATATCCCCATTCTTTCTTAACATATCAACAGCAGCGTCAAAATCTTTACGGCTAACATCAAATGATATAGTGCTGCATTCAGGCTTGTATTCTAATGAAAGCACCTCTTTGAGCATTGCTTTTTGATGCGCTCTATTGGTTGGTATTTTATGCTTTTCAACCATTCTCATAACAATGTCGAGAGCTTTATCAGGGTTTTCTTGTGCCCACATCCATCCTTCTTCTGTTGCTTTTCTGAATTTACGAATTGTTTCTAAATTATTATTTATATAATCCTCTTTGGCATAAACTCCATCTTCTATTATATTATATCCAATATCTGCGAAACGAATGATTTGGTTTTCTTCTATTTTACGTCCTGTGGATCTCATTGCAATCAATTCGTTGTAAGTCATCGCTAAAGTTGCATCTATGGCTCCTGATAAGAATAAATTAGTACCAGTCATAAAACTAATCCAATCTACATTGACCCCTTTGTCTTTCAGTGCCGATATCGCTACTACTGAGTGTCCTGCTTTCCACTTTCCTACACGCAGCCCTTCGAGCGATTCTAATTGATTGTTTAGAGGCCTGTCTGCAACAACCAAAAGAGCCGAACGTTGGAAGATTTGCATAATACACTGTATATTGAATCCTGTTGTTCGAAGTGCGATTCCGTCACTAAGACTGCATCCTATTAAATCTGTTTCACCTCTTTTTAATAGTTCAACGGCGTTTACGGCTGCTGATGGATGTTTAAATTCTACATCGAGACCAATATCTTTGTAAAAACCTAACTCTTTTGCTACGTAGAAACCTGCAAATTGTGCTTGTGGTGTCCATCGAGGAGTAAACGTTACTTTTTGAGCAAATAAGAATGATATTTGCGAGCATAGTATTAAAAAAACAACTGCGGCGTGTTTATACATAATTTTATTTTGTATGTAAACAATATTAATAAAAGCGAATTTAATTTATTTATTCTGCTTTTCCAATAATTTATACGAGAAATTATGAAAAAACTTTCTGATGAGCGAATTGAAATTTTTGTAGAAGCAAAAAAGGTGCTTTCTGCACTGGGATAAGTAACAGAAAACACCTGATCGTTATGATGGAGTAGGTGGCCTACATTTCAGCTACAAGTTTTGCGAGCCAATACCAGAATGGAGCTGTGCCCATAAACAATATAGTACTAACTGCAAGTGAGGACGTTCCTACATTTACATAAATTTGATATCGGCTTCCGATGATGATGCCGGAGAATGCAGGGGGCAATGCGCCTGCCATAACAAGCATTTGCAAGTTTTCGGCTTCCATATGAAACAGCTTACCTACAATTAATAATACACCAGGCATCAAGAATAGTTTTACGAGAGTGTTGTATATAATCTCCCAATTGAAGCGAATGACTTGTGCAGATAAGGTGACACCTGCTGCAAACACAGCCACACCAGCGTTTGCTTTAGCTATTAGATTGAATGTTGGATCTAATGCTGGTGGAAACTTAATACCTACTAATATAAAAATAACAGCTAAAATAGGAGCCCAAACCACAGGTTGTTTTAGTGCGTTTAAAAAAGCGTTGCTTCCTTTCTTTTTGGCAGGTACTGGTTTGCCATCGGCTCCAGTTGTAGTAGTTGATGATCCGTCATCGGGGTCGAGTAAATACAAGCCAATAGGAATGGTTATGGCATTTACTACAATTGCTACAATTGCAATTACAAGTCCTGTACTGGTGTTGAATCCATAGATAGGTTCCAATACGGCAAACCCCAAGAATCCAATAGTAGGAGAACCTGCAATCAAGGCGCAAACAGCCGCTTCTTTTTTAGTGTGTTTAAAAAACTTTTTACACGAAAAGAATGCCCACATAAAACAGGCTACAATCATCACGATGCTAATAATCAAAAGCTTTAAATCTTCAAAAAGAAGATGCCTGTCGGCTTTTGCGATAGATAAAAACAAGGCGGCTGGCAATGCGAAATTTAATACTAATTTATTAAAACTACGTGCATTGTCGGCAGTAAATACATTCCGTTTTCCTGTAATGTATCCCAATAGCATTATCACAAAGATAGGTAATAATGCATTCAATATCATCTTTCCAAAATCCATAACTTTAAATTTGATTTAGGTAATACAATTAATAAAAGATAGGTCGTTAGAACGGGAGTTTGTGTTTTTTAAACGACACGTTACTCCTATTTTTAACGTCCTATGTATAATAGAAACAATAGAGTTAAATAATTGTTCTTATATGCTTGATTTTCTTTAAATCAATTAAAATGTATAAAAAACGAATTGGTTTGTTATGGGGGTATTTGTAAGTTGTTTTTTAAATACTTGACAATGTATGTGTATTTGCTGTAATATGCTGATTGCCAGTTGTGTAGTAAAGGATAAGTTAATGTGTTGTTGGATGTGTATATTTAGCGTATTGAATATGCACAGTTGGCGTGCCGAATAGGCATATCCAGCGTGCTAACTGTGCATAGTTGATAAATGAGACTTATACCCTATACTTTTTGTTGGTTTATTTCGTGTGATTGATGTTTGTTTCGCTTTGTTTGTATTCGGTGGGCGAAACGCCAAACATATCTTTAAAGGCTACCGAAAAATGTGAGAGAGTGGTAAACCCCGTAGCATAGGCCACGTCCGATATATTTAGGTCTTTTTCTTTCAATAATACGGCGGCTTGTTTTAAGCGAATGTTGCGAATGAAATCTCTTCCCGAAATGTTGGTTAGTTCTTTTAGCTTTCGATAAATGTGTACTCGACTCAATCCCACCTCTTCGGCCAGCATCTCTACATTGAAGCTTGGATTAGAAAGATGTTTGTTGATTACTGTCATAATTTTCTCCATCAAAGCTTCATCGGCACTCTTCATTTCTATTTTTCGCACTTTCCCAGCTTGCGCTTGTGCGCCAGTAAATTTTGCTTTTAGTAAATGACGATTCTGTATTAAATTGGAAATGGTGCTTTGCAATATTTCCATATTAAATGGTTTCACACAATAGGCATCGGCTCCAATTTCCATTCCTTCTACCTTGTCTTCTTGTCTCGATTTTGCTGTGAGTAACACTACTGGAATGTGGTTGATATTGATGTTTTGCTTTATCTTTCGGCAAAGTGTCAGGCCGTCCATTTCGGGCATCATTACATCGCTCAACACCAAGTGAGGCGGATCGGACAATATCAACTCATAAGCCTCTTTTCCATTTTTACAGCTTTTGATGCGATAACTCTCGGATAATTGTTGCTCTAAATATTCACGAATATCATTTTCATCTTCTACAATAAGCACCCATTTGTTCGATTTCGATTTTATTTTGGTTTTTGGGATTTCTTTTTCTAGTTCTGGTAGTTGTTCCAATACTCTTTTTTCCATTCGTTGTGGCGCGGTAGCTTGTACGGCACTTGTTTCAACAATCTCTATTTCGTGAGCTTTGAGATGGGCGTTACCAAGTGGTATGCGAATAATGAAGCAACTACCTTGTGCTTCTTTTCGATTTTCTGCAACAATTTCGCCGTGGTGTAGTTCTACAAGCGATCTGCATAGGTGAAGACCGATGCCAGTTCCTGCTGTGCTTTGTGTCACATCATTGCTTATTTGGTAAAATCGTTCAAAGATGCGCTCTACTTTATCTTTATCTATTCCTATGCCCGTATCGGTAATGGTTATTTCTGCATAATTTTTTAAAATTCCCGAATAATTCTTGTTGTATCCAGTAGAAACCGTTATATCAATTTTACCATTATCGGGTGTGTATTTAAAAGCATTAGATAATACATTCATCAAAATCTTGTCGAAATTATTACCATCTACCCACACATCTAAATGTGATAACTGGGGGTGTGCAAAGCTAAATTGTATGTTTTTCTTTTTGGCTGCATACTCAAAGGTAAGCATCACGTCTTTAATGAAGTTCACCAAATCGATTTTGCTAAATTTCAGGTGCATTTGTCCTTTGTCCAACTTGCGAAGATCCATTAGTTGATTGATAAGACGTAATATGCGTTGTGCGTTTCGGTATATAATAGAATAGGTGTTTCGATGTTCGCTGTCAGTTGTCTCACTC
>CAMTPA010000129.1 GCA_947074275.1 uncultured Bacteroides sp. | reverse complement strand
GCAAAGGTCGGTATTAAGATTGGTAGCTAAAACGTGTAGTTCTTCGGGGGCTTACTTAGATACCTGTTTATTAACTAATTTTTGGCAAATAGTTGATTTTTATGTCAGAAAAGTTGTATAAATCAAGTATTTGTTTTTAATTTGCATAAGATTATTAAAATAAAATACATTTTTAGTTATTTGATGATATGTTGTATTGATATTATACACGCAAAAATGTAGTGTGAAAATAATTGATAAGTGTTTATTGGCAAACTCTATTCTTCTACCCAAATGCAATGAATACTTTACGGCACTTTATTTATCTTCATAGGATTAACATTCATAAAAACATTGCTATATGAATAAACATAGCAGAAGAAAGCTTTATTGGCTAAATCTTTTTCTATTCATTTCGATCTGGGCGAGCGGGCAAACGGTCGCTTTAAAGACAAACCTATTATATGATGCAACTTCTACAATCAACTTGGGGCTGGAATTTGGATTGAGTCGTAAGTGGACACTTGATATATCGGGTAGTCTTAATCCGTGGAAATTTAAGGATGATAAGAAGTTTTGCATTTGGATGGCACAGCCTGAAGCACGATACTGGTTTTGTGAGAAATTTAACGGACACTTTATTGGGTTTCATGCAATGGGTGGACAATTTAATGTGGGTAATGTGAAATTGCCGTTTGGTATTCTTGCCTCTGTAAAAGATCATCGCTATGAAGGTTGGTATGCTGGAGGTGGTTTGGTCTATGGCTATCAATGGGTAGTAGGCAGGCATTGGAATTTTGAAGCAGCAATAGGGGTTGGGTACGATTATATTAGCAATGATAAATATAAATGTGGTACTTGTGGTTCTAAAACAGGAGGTGGGCATTACAATTATTTTGGAGTGACCAAGCTTGCGGTTGCAGCTGTCTATCTATTTTGAAATAAAACGACAAAATAACATGAAGGCAAAAAAATATATATTGTGTTTATTGGGAATATTAGGAATGTCTTTTTTTTATGAGGCAACTGCACAAGAAATGAAGATGATAAATAATATTCGTGTCGAAAATATTGTTGTAGAGCGTAGAGGTGACAATATGGTTGTCGAAATGTCTATGATACTCGATAGTTTGAAGATGAAATCCAATCAATCCATAGTGCTTACGCCTTATTTGGAAGATTGGGATGAAGATTTACGTGTATTGTTGCAACCTTTAATGCTAAACGGGCGAAAACAACATATTTACTACTTGCGTAATGGTAGAAAAGGAGGATATGAAAATGCGATAGAAGTTCGTCGGTTTAATAAAGAGCCTCAAACGGTGAATTATAATGCTCAAGTACCCTATCAAGAGTGGATGGATGCCTACCGTCTCAATGTAAATGAAGATTTGTGTGGTTGTGGAACGCTTTTGGGGAAGGCTGGATGTGAATTAGTAGAGCATTATGATCAACCATTGCCAACTGTTGCTTTTTATGAATATGTGGAACCAAAGATGGAAGCTGTAAAAGCTCGCTCTGTAGAAGGTAAAGCATTTCTTGATTTCCCAGTTAACCAAACCATTATCTATCCCGATTATCGCAATAACCCTTATGAACTTGGTGTGATTATGCAAACTATTGATATAGTTAAAAATGATCCAAATATCTCTATAACAGGCATTGATATACACGGTTATGCTTCGCCCGAAGGTTCTTATACAAATAATACTCGACTTGCTGCGGGACGAGCTGAGGCTTTGAAAGAATATGTGCGCAGATTGTATGATTTTTCACCCAATATCTTTACTGTGCAATCTACTCCTGAGGATTGGGAAGGTATGAAACGATGGGTTGAAGCAAGTAATATAACAGAGAAAGATGCGATATTGGATATTGTAAATTCATATTTGAGTCCAGACGAAAAAGACCAGCGTATCAAAAATTTGTATCCCGCTATTTATAGAATATTGCTTACTGACTGTTATCCAGCTTTACGCCATTCCGATTATATGGTGCATTATGTTGTACAACCATTCTCTATTGAACAAGCAAAGAATGTCATAAAAACAAATCCATCACAGCTGAGTTTGTATGAGATTTACCAAGTTGCGAATAGCTATCCTGAGGATAGCGATGAGTTTATTCAAACATTAATCATTGCAGCCAATCTTTTTCCCAACGATGCCGAAGCGAATTTGAATGCGGCGAACGCATTGGTGAAAAGCGGAGATATAGCAGCTGCTAAACATTATTTGGAACGTGCGGGCGCATTACCACAAGCACAGCTGTTGCGTGGTATTATTTTAATGAAACAAGGAGATGTAGAGAATGCGCGTGCGCTTTTTAAAGAGGTTGATGCTTTAGGCTCTTCTCAAGCGAAAGAAAATTTGAAATTGATGGAAAATTTTAGATAAGATATTAAATTAAATTTTTGTAATATGAAACTCTTAAAGTATTTACCTTTTGCTCTTGCCATTGCAATTATGCCCGGATGTAGCAATGACAATTTTACGGAAGAATCTAATAGAGAGATATTGGATGATGGGGGGTATGTAAGTGTAAACATTCACTTGCCGTCTTTAACTGGAAAAACTCGTATGACTACAGTTGGGGAATTGAGCGATGGCATTAGTCAAGAGTATGCGGTAAGTAATGGTACGATTATTCTTTTTGATGCGTCTGCTGATCCTGAGGTAATCACAAATCAGGCATATACGAATACCGAGCTCGGCTTCTCTATGAGTGGTGCTGATAATATAACATCCACATCTACAAAAGTGATGATTCCCTCTGGAACATCTCCTAAATATATATTGGTGTTTTTAAATCGTCCTGATGGGTATGGAGATGCAATAACTGCAATAAAAGCAGGTGATAAATACAGTGACATTGCCAAAGTGTATGCTACTACTGGAACGGAATTATCTGCAATTTCTGCTATTGGTAATTATCATTTTATGTCAAACTCTGTTTTTGATAATTATAACTTACCTGTTGCTTCTTTTTATCCTGTAAATACTGCGACATCTCAAATACAAAATCTGCAACAAATCAATCCCTCATCGGTGGCTAATAGCAAGACATCTGTTACTTCCACTTCTACTAATGTATATGTAGAAAGAGCTTCTATAAAGGTTGATTTAGCTTTTAATCTTGCAGGCCAAAATACAACAACGCCAGCCACTGTTACTCCTGGAACTAATGGTATGCCTATCATTACATATACAGCAAGTGGAGATGTACTTACTGTTACAGGATGGGTTCTGACAGTACGAAACAAAAGTTATTATCCTGTAAAAAATATAATACAGTCTAATTGGAATAGTTGGTTGGATGGTACTAAATATTATATGGCAGATGATATAAATGGTAATGCAAACTTTCGTTCTTATTGGGCGATGGATCCTGCATACATTACTGGACCTACTGCTGATACTAACCAAGGCTTTTTTACGGAATTTACCTATGCGCCCTATTCTGCTACTGTAAGTGCAATAGGTGTTGATAATCCACAATATTGCCTTGAAAATACCTTTACTGCGGCTAATCAAAATCAGAATCAAACAACAGCTGTACTAATATCTGCACAATATAAATTGAATGGTGGTGCAACAGGTGATAATGTATATCTGATGGGTAACACACTATATAATGGAAGTGATTTCATCGCAGCTCTTGTAGCTAAAATGAATATGCTGAGTTATACCAATGGTGGCAATACTCTTGTTGCGGATGATTTTACGTTAGTTGTTAAATCGGCTTCTGCTAATAATAATATCTATAAAAATATAGTGGAATACACAGGAAGTGGCAATTTAATGCTTGGAAGTACGATTATTATTGATAACTCGATAGCTGGTGCAAGCGTTACAGGTATGGATACTATTCTTGAATCTTTTGGTCATCGTTCTGTTGTTTACTATGATAAAGGTAGATGTTATTACTCAATTCCTATCCGACACTTTACAGATACGGAAGTTCCTTTGTACGATGGAAGTGGATACGCTACACTCAATGGTGTAAGTGGGATAAATGCACAGCATCAGGAAGGTAGATACGGAGTAGTGCGAAATCATTGGTATTCAGTAAATGTTAATTCAATAAAGCAAATAGGCCGTCCTGCACCTGTAAATCCTGGTGAACCAATTAATCCGGATCCAAGTTATCCAGATCCTACCGATCCAGAACCAGTGGATCCCACACCTACTCCAGATGATGTGGAAAATCTTTATATCGACGCTCAAATCAATATTCTTCCTTGGGCTAAACGTGCTCAAAATGCCGATGTTTAAAAAATAGAACCATAAAATAATACCAGATGGAAAACCTTTTCCATCTGGTATAAAAATATCTGTTTTCGAGATTAAAACGAAAGGTACTTTGTATCGGTACAAAGATAAGATACATATTGGAGACGCATAGAATGTAGTCGCCCACTTAAGTGAAACTTCTGTCTGAAAAGACAAACCATATATAAGAATAATTAAATAGGGTTACAACAATATCAGAACTTTATATGATGATAAAAATAACCAAAAAGATTTTGAAATACACACTGGTTGCAATACTTACATCTGTGGTGCTGTTTAGCTGTGACCTTATGCACGACAGTAGGAAGGATTGTCCAGAAGGACTATTTATAAACTTTGTGTACGATTATAACATTCACCGTGCCGATCTTTTTAAGGATCACGTAGGTGAAGTGACTGCATACATATTCGATAAAGAAGGATATTTTGTAATGTCTAAAACAGAAAATAACAAAGATGCTATAAGGCCACTTGCCGAATGGGGGTATACAATGCAAATAACAGAATTAACTCCAGGCGATTATCAGATTGTAGCATTGTGTCATCAACGCTCAAGTGATGAGATTGCTCAAATAGATGGAGCGAAATATCGTCGCACCAATATTCAACCAGGCGATTCATTATCGAAATTATTTGTTGCAATAGATCGCGGAGAATGGACTACGAGCAACTATGATGGAGATGTAGAACAAGTATCTGGATATAAAATGAATCATCAATCTATGCCACTTGATACATTGTGGCACGGAATGTTACTCGAACCTGTGAAGTTAGAGTATCAACAACCAGCTTATGCTACTGTGAGTTTAACGCGTAATACTAAAAGTCTACACGTTTCTTTGCGCCACGTATCTGATGAGGAAGCAGCTCAATGTGATGTGTCTAACTACGATTTTTATATAATAGATAACAATGATTCATTAAGTTATAATAATACTGTGATAAGCAATGAAAAGATTATGTATACACCTTATATCAAGTGGAATACAGCTGACGCTACACTTGTGCGCAATGGTGATGATGCACCAAAGACAGCTCACGCAGAATTGACTTTCAATAGATTGATGAGTAGAAATGTAAACGATAATCCTGCGACGTTGCATATTTATAACAATCAGACGAATGTACTGATTGCAAAAGTGAATCTTGCAGATTTATTGCAGCAAGGACGTGGAGCCTTTAACTATTATAATTATTCAGCCCAAGAATATCTGGATAGAGAATATAATTATAATACTTCTTTTTATTTAACTGGAGATAAATGGGAATATATAAATCTGACTGTTTCAATCTTGCCGTGGGTGAAGCGGATTCAGAATACGGGAATATGATATTATAGATAAATGATTAAAAAACAATTGTCATATTTATTTGATATGTATACTCATTCTCTACATAAGGTTGCTATATTAATAATTTACACTATGTGTTTTATTAGTTGTAATCTGTTGCATTTTGATGAAAAATGTGATAATGAAGAGGGAAGTATTATATCTTCTTCGCTTTATCTAACACTCACAATTCATACAAATGAAGAAAATACTCGCTCTAACCCTACTGGAGGAGAAGATGGAGATGGAAGAGAAATCGGAGCAGCCAATGAAAATCATATAGAACAATTAGTGCTTTGTTTTATTGAAGCGGATGATAATGTAATCGATCCTAATAAGTTTATAGATGACCGGAGTAGTTCTGCAAAAGCAATGCCTATAATAATGGAATATTGCGAAACACCTTCTTTTACTTTGTCTACCACCAGTAATAGTTGGACGACACAGCCTATCAAAATAAATAAACTGAAACCCAATGTCGATTATTATATGATAGTGATTGCGAACGTATATAATTTGTTGTTAGATGGCATAAAAACAGTAGGCGATTTACAAGACTATGTGTTTGAAGGTGATCACTGGTCGATAGGTGCTGATGTTACTCAAAATAGTCGATTTGTAATGACTTCGCGTTTTAGAAATTCATCCGATATTCAAAAAGTAAGGATTGAGCATAAAAATGATTATTATAACCCCGCTCATACGCAAGCAACACTTGAACGCTTGGCGGCCAGAGTAGATATAATTCCTATAACTGACGGGAATGGTGCTGTTTGGAACAATGCAGGTTATTATGAGTATGTGGTAAAGCCTACAAGTGGTAACACGTCGGCAGATAAAGTACGATTAATGGATGTACAGTTGATAAATCGCTACAATCAGGGTAGTTATCTACTAAAACATATAGCTGCTGCTGATAATACCACACAAGAAATCGACTATAATACAATAACATTGGTTGGGAGTGAAGAAACTGTATCAGGCAAACAAATCAATTATGTGGTAGATCCATTGACAAATCAGAAAATTGGTGGTATAAAACAGCTATGGTTTGATTACTATTTTAGTGATTCTTTTGTATGGAATGCTATTACAAAATCAGAGAAAGATAAGAGCCTTATTTTAGATTATACAAAAGAGAATACTTTTTCTAAAAAATATCAGGAAGAGCAATATATAACAAGTCTTGCTATGAAATGTGTGTATGTCCCCGGAAAATGGTATGTGGTATCTACGTCGGGAACAGATATAGAACTTGTTTCAGCACCTGAGAATACGACCTTTTATAGTTACAATAAAGAACCTTATGCTACAATTCAGATCGGAAGAGCACACGTCTGAACTCCAGTCACGAGATTCCATCTC
>CAMTPA010000128.1 GCA_947074275.1 uncultured Bacteroides sp. | reverse complement strand
TATATAACTATCTTTGTGGGGTAATAAAGCGTTAATTATGTGTAATACCCCTACAAATACTTCCGTATTGTTAATATACACCGGTGGAACTATCGGTATGATAGAAAATGCAGAGACTGGTGTTCTCGAAAACTTTAATTTTGAACAGTTGCAAAAGCACGTGCCCGAATTGCAACAATCTCATTGTCGGATAGAGTCTATCCAGTTCGATCCTCCTATCGATTCTTCGGATGTAGAGCCCGAAGTATGGCGAAAATTAGTGAAAGCTATCAGTGACAATTATGATAAATACAATGGTTTTGTGATTCTTCACGGCACAGACACAATGGCCTATACAGCCTCTGCTCTTAGTTTTATGCTCGAAGATTTATCAAAACCTGTGATTCTTACGGGTTCTCAGCTGCCTATTGGTGTGTTGCGAACCGATGGAAAAGAAAATTTGATGACGAGCATCGAAATAGCGGCTGCGCAAAATAAAGATGGATCGCCCGTTGTGCCCGAAGTCTGCATCTTTTTCGAGAACCACTTGATGCGTGGCAATCGCACGACGAAGATGAATGCCGAAAACTTCAATGCTTTTCGCTCGTTCAACTATCCTGTACTTGCCAAAGCAGGCATTCATATCAAATACAACTCATCGGTCATTCATCAGGCTGATACCTCCAAACCACTGAATCCGCACTATTTGCTCAACACCAACATTGCTGTGTTGAAGTTGTTTCCGGGGATGCACGAGAATGTAGTGGCTGCTACACTTTCCATAGATGGGCTTCAAGCGGTGATAATTGAAACATATGGGTCGGGCAATGCACCACGCCGCCAATGGTTTTTGCGCCTGCTGCGCGAGGCTACTCAACGTGGCATTGTGATAGTAAACGTCACTCAGTGTAGTGCTGGCACGGTAGAAATGGAGCGATATGGCACGGGTTATCATCTTCTTCAATCGGGCATTGTGTGCGGATATGATAGCACCACCGAGTCGGCTGTCACCAAGCTGATGTTTTTGTTAGGACACGGCTATGCTCCCGAAAAGGTACGTGAACTGATGGGGCAATCCATAGCGGGCGAGATAACAATAGGTTAAAACAAAACTTTCTTTTTCAGATAGAGCGGCATCAGCCAGTAGATACAACAATCACTGACTGATGCCGCTTTTTTTAAAGCTTGTTGTTTTCATCTGTCAACTGTTCACAATCCACGTGTAGACTATCTATATTTGTCAAATTAAATATGAACAGTTGACACGTGAAATGTGAATGGTTTACTGACAAGGCATATCCAGTTTGCTGGCAAGGGCTATCTACCGACCTGACAAGGCCTTGCCAGGCTGGTAGATAGCCCTTGTTGGTCTTTGAAATGTTTTGTGTTGAAAGTCAATGCGTTACTTTCCTTGTTTTGTTTGTGCGTCTTTCAACTTTTTTCTTGCTTCAATGTTTCGGTATATCGGTCTATTCGGTGCAACTCCTGCGGTATTTTAATAGCTTGTGGACAATGATGTACACACTGGTTGCATCCGATGCAGTAGTTGGCTTGTCGTAGCTTGGGAACACTTCGGTCATACCCCACTAAGAAGGCTTTACGAGCTTTGCGGTAATTACTATCTTGCGTGTCGTAGGGCACGTTGGCTTCGTTGATACATTTGTTATAATGTGTGAATATGGCTGGAATGTTGATGCCATACGGACACGGCATACAATATTCGCAGGCCGTGCAGGGCACCGATGGGTATTCTATCATTCGGGTTGCGGTGTCGGCAAGTAGTTCAAATTCATCTTCGGTCAGCTCGTCGAGTGGGGAGTAGGTGCGAATATTTTCTTGCAGATGCTCCATATAGGTCATCCCACTCAACACCGAAAGCACCTTGGGGTATGAGCCTGCATAGCGGAATGCCCACGATGCAATACTGTTTTGAGGGCGATGCTGTTTGAGGCGTGCAGAAAGGTAATCGACATTAGAGGCAAGCCGGCCACCCAATAATGGCTCCATAATAACAACTGGTATGTTTCGCTTGGCAAGCTCGCCATACAAGTATTCGGCATTCACATTCCAGCCCGAGGCATATTTCCAGTCGACGTAGTTTAGCTGAATTTGAACGAAATCCCAATGATACTTGCCACTGTCGTGTAGTCCCAGCATAAAATCGAATATTTCAACTTTCCCGTGAAACGACCAACCGAGGTTTCGTATTCTTCCCCCTTTACGCTCCTCTACCAGATAATCCAACATACCGTTGTCGAAGAAACGCTCTTTGAGCACCAATTTGTCCATTGTGTCAAACTGTTCATCTAAATCGCTTTCGGTGGTGTATGTGTTGGTGCCCACACCGCAAGCGTGAAGCAAATAATAATCTAAATAATCTACTTGCAGGTTTGCCTTCGAGCGATTGTAGAGTGCGATAGCCTCCTCGCGCTTGCGCCATTCGGTGAAGTTGTGATTAGAGAACTTAGTAGCTACCATATAGCTATTGCGTGGATGTCGGCTAAGAGCCTTTCCCGTAGCAGTTTCCGACCAGCCTCGAACATAAGTAGCCGACGTGTCGAAATAATTTACGCCGTGGGCAAGTGCATAGTCTACCAGCTCATTCACCATCTCTTGATCTACCTCTTCGCCTGTTCCATCAGCTTTTTGTCTTAGTGGAAGCCGCATCATACCATATCCCAACAACGACACCTCATCGCCTGTGTTGTGATTGGTGCGGTAGGTCATTTTATCAGTTGGTACCTCGGTCAAGGCTGTTCCTCCTCTTTTCAAACTACCTTTCTTACATCCTATTAGTGTTGTTGTAGCGGTGGCAGCAGCAAAACTTTCACCCATTAATTTCAGAAACCCCCGACGGTCTATCTTGTTGTTATCCTTAGTCATAAATCATCCTCCTTTTTTTACACACTTATTTTGCTGATTAATTTTTGGGTGTTGCAAAAGTAGAACCGATTTATATGCTTAGAGCTAAACTATTTACGGATGGTTGTATACAGATTACAGATGCTTTGCTTTTTTGTGTTAGTGAATGATGCTTATTGTTCTACCTGGTTAATAAACAGTAATTTGTATACAATAAACCGTTTTTTGTATTAATCAAAACAGCCTTGTTTTTGTTTAGTTTGCATTCGCTCGGTTGATGTTGCAATCGGGTGTAGAATAGGTATCATTTAAAACAAGAACATTATGTATTTAGAACAAATTAATTCTCCTGCCGATTTGAAAAAACTCACACTCGAACAGATGAATGTGTTGAGTGGAGAAATTCGCCAAGTGTTGCTGAATGAATTGAGCCAGTATGGTGGGCACGTAGGCCCCAACCTTGGGATGGTAGAAGCCACCATCGCAATGCACTATGTGTTCAACTCACCTATTGATAAATTGGTATTCGATGTGTCGCATCAGACTTATGTGCATAAACTTCTTACTGGGCGCAGAGAAGGGTACATCAATCACACCGTGACGGGCTTTTCTAATCCCGGAGAAAGCCCACACGATTTTTTCACGTTGGGACACACCTCTACTGCTGTCAGTCTGTCGTGTGGTTTGGCCAAAGCACGCGATTTGAAGAACGAAAAAAACAACATTGTGACTATCGTGGGCGATGGGTCGTTGAGTGGTGGAGAAGCTTTCGAAGGATTGGACAATGCGGCTGTGCTTGGTTCAAATATGATTATTGTGGTGAATGACAATGAAATGTCGATTGCCGAAAACCACGGTGGGCTTTATGGCAACCTGAAAGCTCTGCGCGATAGCAACGGAACTTGCGAGTGTAATTTCTTCAAAGCATTTGGGTTCGATTATCTATATGTGGGCGAAGGCAATGACGTAGCTGCTCTGATTGCCGCTTTTGAACAGGTGAAAGACACAACACACCCCGTAGTGGTGCATATACACACCCAAAAAGGAAAAGGATACGAACCGGCTATAAAAGACGAAGAAGACTTTCATTACAGTATGCCTTTCGACTTGGAAACAGGTAAATCGAAAATTGATTTTAGTGCGATGGAGGATTATAGCGATTTGACTGGGGCTTATCTGCTCGAAAAGATGAAAGTAAATCCAACGTTGATTGGTGTCTCTTCGGGCACTCCAATGGTGATTGGCTTTCATCCCGAACAACGCAAAAAAGCAGGCAAACAGTTTGTGGATGTAGGTATAGCCGAAGAACACGCTGTGGCATTCTCATCGGGTTTTGCCAAAGGAGGAGGCCGCCCCGTTTACGGAGTTTACTCAACTTTTATACAACGTTCTTACGACCAACTTGCGCAAGATTTGTGCATTAACAACAATCCTGCGGTGATGCTTGTGTTTATGTCGGGTGTATATGGGATGAGCGATGTCACTCATTTGGGCTTCTTCGATATACCACTCATTAGCAACATCCCCAATATGGTCTACTTGGCTCCTACCTGCAAAGAAGAGTATTTTGCGATGCTCGAATGGGCTATTGCACAAACCAGTCATCCCGTGTCTATCCGTGTGCCAAGCAATGGTGTGATAACAACGGGCAAGGTGTATGATAAAGATTACAGCACGCTCAACCAGTATCAAATCACTCAGCAAGGCAACAGTGTGGCTATTATTGCTCTGGGCACTTTCTACCAATTGGGCGAGTCGGTGGCCAAGCTATACAAGGAAAAAACCAATGTAACGGCCACACTCATCAACCCGCGCTATATATCGGGCATAGACGAATTGATGCTCGAATCCTTGAAAAAAGAGCACGACGTGGTGATTACCCTCGAAGATGGTGTGCTTGATGGCGGTTTTGGCGAAAAGATAGCCCGCTATTATGGCGACTCTGATATGCGTGTCTTCAACTATGGCTTAAAGAAAGAGTTTGTAGACCGCTTCAATGTGGAACAATTGATGGAGGCCAACCGATTGACTGATGCTCAAATTGTTGAAGATGTGCTGAAAGCATAGCTTATTATGCGAAATTTATAACTCCTCAAAACTGTCTCAAGTTTTGAGGAGTTTTCTGTATTATTGCATAGTTTCAATAATAGTAGAAGTATTCTAAATCAACACAAATTAATGCTACACTGAGGAAACTGTATCAATAAAAAGAACTATTTTTGCACAATTGTTGATAAAATAAGGTAGGAGTATCTGTTTCATTGATAATAAACTCAAGAAAACATAACAAAAATAAGAAAGTATGATGTCAATGGAAGACAATACCCAGTATATTGTCAAAACCTCGTTTAAGCGTATGTTGTCGCGCGTGCAAGTCAGTGGATTGCTGATAAACTCTTCGATAATGATTAATGCCATTTTGGTTGCACATTTTTTGGGAACCGAATCGATGGCGATTACTGCGCTTGCAATTCCTCTTTGGCACTTTGCTGAAATTTTTTCGGGTGGCCTCAATTATGGCTCTTCCATTCTGTTTATGCACCATTTGGGCGATAATAATAAAAAAGCCGCTTCTGATATTTTGTGCCAATCGTTCACTATGACGCTTATCGTAGCCTTTCTTTTTATGATAATCGGAAGTTTGCTTAGTCCGCTGCTCACCTCGCTCACTGGGGTAGACGAAAGTATGTATGACACGGCTGTGCATTACAATCGCTTTCTTTTCATAGCATTGGGGGCAACAATCGTGTGCAACTATACTTATTTTATGGTGAATGCTGATAGCAATCCTACCATTGCATTGATAGGTAGTGTAATCAAAGTGGCACTTTTTATATTACTCAGCATCTTGTTTATGGGAGTTTTCGACTGGGGCATTGCTTCGGCTATGTATGCTTTGGTAATAGCCGAGGTGGTGGGCGCACTAATAATGTTGAGCCATTTCTTCTTGAAAAAAACCTTGTTCCGATTGAGCTTGATGCGCCCATCCAAGAAAAACTTGAAGCATATCTTCTCGTTCACCACCCATTTCTCTATCGAGGTGGCGGCGGCTATCATTATGATGATGATTCTGAATAACTTGCTGATGAAGAACTTCTCTATCGAAATAGTTTCTATTTATCTAATGATTGTAACTTTCCACGAGCTACTGTTGTCGCTTTATAAATCGAACTCCCTCTCTATGATGCCATTGTTGGGTACATTCTATGGTGAGAAAAATACACGTGGAATAGAAGAAACGCTTAAAATAGGGTTGAAGAGTAGTATGGTAATCAGTGCGATTGTTTGTGTGGCATTGGTTGTGCTTTCGCCTTTTGTGCCCGAACTTTATAGTTATCAATATCCCGAATACCTGAAAATGGCTATGATAGCAGTGGCACTTTATGCCATATCTGTACCTTTTTATATGTTGGTAAACAATGCGGTGTTTTCGATGATTAGTGTCAATAAACTGGAACAATCTCTGATACTTGGTGTGGTAAATACGTTTGTGTTTCCTGTGTTGATTGGTTTGGTTGTGGTTTGGACTCACTCTATCACCTTGTTGTGGCTTTTGTTTGCTATAAGCGGTGTGTTGTCGGTGTTGGGGCTTGGTGTGTATCTCTATAAAAAGCGAAATCAAAAACTCGACCAATATTTGCATATTGAAGATAAAAGTCATAGTTTCTCAGCTCAATTTTGCATCCTCATCAAACCCGAAGATATAGCCAATATGGAAGATTATCAAGAAATGGCAGATATGTTTCTGATGGTTCAGAATATTGATGAAAAACGTCAGATTCGCTGTAAGCTCATTTTGGGCGAGATAATGGAATATGCACAACAAACCAATCAAGGCGAGAACGATTATGTGGATATTCAGATGGGTGTGCTGGCCGAAGGGCAAGTGCGCATTATGGTGAAACTCGACAACGACACAGTAGGAATAGCCAATGTGGAGAGTGGCGATGAGAACTTTTTGAGTTTGGAAATAATGCGAAACGCCTCTTCTACTTTTAAATACAACCGAGTGATGACTTTCAATACTTTCGATATGGTGGTGTAACTTGCCATTTTTGTTTAAGCAAACGGTGGAAGTTTCTAAAGTTCTGATTATTAACCTATATTATAGGAAATATTTTCTACTCATTCTTTTTTCTATCTATAAATAAGTATTATCTTTGCAGCCGATTTTAGATAATATAATGTCTAACTTAATTAGAGAATAACAAATTAATTATTAATGGAAAATTTAAAAAACATTGCTCCTATTGAAGATTTC
>CAMTPA010000127.1 GCA_947074275.1 uncultured Bacteroides sp. | reverse complement strand
GCTACAACAACAGCCTGAACACCTACCGCACCAGCCTGTCGGTGATGGAAGCAGCTATTCAGGAAGGACGTGCAGAGGGTCTTGAAATAGGTCGCGAAGAGGGGCTTGCAGAAGGAATAGAAAAAGGAATAGAAAAAGGGGTGGAGAAAGGACGTGAAGAAGAGCGTATAAAAATGGCTCGCTCTATGAAGCAGATAGGTATACCTGCTCAAATGATACATAAAACCACAGGTTTGTCAATGGAAGTAATCGAAAAGCTTTGAATGTAACCTTGTGCATTAAACTGAAAATATTATGACCTTGAAAGAACCCCGTTTTCTTCAAAGTAAAAGCCCGTTTCTTTCCGAGAAGAAGCGGGTTTTCATTCTTATAGGATTTCAAGGCACATCGAGATAATGTTTTATCCAGCAAATACTGTTTGTAAGAAAAATGGCAATGTATGATGCTAAAAAATAGAACTATTGCCAACTGAAACAATTAAATGAAATCATAGAGAACGTACAATGATTCCACCACCTATCAGCAATTCACCGTCGTAGAATGCGGCAGCTTGCCCCTCGGCAACAGCGGTGAGCAATTCTCTCAAGTCTACACGAAGCAAATTGTCGCGGGTGAGCGAAACACCGCAATGATTGAGCTGCTTGCGATAACGAATCTTCACGATGAGGTTTGTGGCAGTGAAAAGTCTTTTTTCATCGATTGTATGCCAATCTTTGAGCCACATAGTTTGCTTTACGAGCGACTGGAGCGTGCCCAGTACCACCTCATTGGTTTCGGGGCGAATCGCTTTGACAAATACCGCCTTGTTGAGGTCGATGCCTAACCCCCTGCGTTGTCCGATGGTGTAGAAAGGATAGCCTTCGTGCCACGCTATAAATTCACCCGATTCATCCAAAAATTTACCTCGTGGAATGGACATACGTTGATAAGCATTGTTTTTTCTTAGAAACGTGCGGTAGTCCATCGGGCAGAAACAAACTCCCAAACTATCTCGTTTGGTGGAGACTTTGTCAAAACCACGCTCTGCTGCAAAGGCTCTTGCCCATACTTTGGTTATATCGCCCATCGGCAACACCATTCGCTGCAAAATTTCTTGCGGCACGCCCCACAGAAAAAACGATTGATCTTTGTCAGGGTCTGCTCCGGGGATAATGTAGTAGCGGTCTTTCATAAATAGTTTGCGCACATAATGCCCTGTTGCAATGTGAAATATCCCCATTTCATCGGCTATTTTTGCCAAAAGAGGCCATTTAAGATAGTTGTTGCATAAGGTGCAGGGCACTGGTGTATGGCCAGCAAGATATTCGCTGACGAAGTAGTCTACAATTTCTCTTTCAAACACATCGCGGGCATCGTAGGTGATGTGCTCTATACCCAACTTTTGCGCAAGCTCACGTGCGTCGTTTAGATATTCTTGCTGTCCATCGAGTTCGTAAAAACGAAAAGTGACCCCCGTCACTTCGTAGCCTGCCTGCTGCAACAGCATAGCCGACACCGAACTATCCGTGCCGCCACTCATCCCCAATAGAACCCGTTTATTTTCTTCCTCTTTCATATCGCAAAATTAAGCAAAAACTCCTATCTTCGTCTATTTAATAGCGATAGAATGAAACAGAACAACGCAAATCACTCACTCGTCATAGTCTTGACCGAGCATCCTGTGCTGGGTGTGTTGCTGGTTCCGTTTATTGTAGAGAAGTGTGCCAATAGCGACAACCTCAATTTGGTGGAACAAGCTTTTCATTTGCCACACGCCACCATCAGCAAGCTTAGCATACCAGAACAGAAAGCCATCGAGATAGCAGGACACTACACCGAACGCTGTCTGATGGGTGTTTATTCCAAAGAAAAGGTGACGGCAAAGTTTCTAAAATCGCTTACCGACCAACCCGAAGAATGGAAGAAAATACGCCATTTCATCGACAAAAAACTATTGCAGATGGTAGAGCTGGCACGTGCCGAATCACTTCCAATCTACCAAAAGCCCAATGGGAGCAAGGTGCTCTATCCGCACCATCTATTCAAACTGCACCCACAATCGGTTTCGGTCAATTTGCATTTCACGTATCAAGACAACACACTTATCTATCGTCTTGCTTGTGCTTATCAAAAAGAACCTCTTCGGCTGACGGAAGAGAAGCCTGCCATTGCCCTAACATACAATCCTTGTACACTTGCGTTGGGAATGAATCTCTATTTTTTCGATCATTTACCTGCTCCTTTGCTGCTTCCTTTCACCAAAAAACAGCAGATTAGTTTGCGCACCGATGCCATAGACAAGTATATCGACAAGGTGTTGCTACCAGTGGCTCGCTACCACAAGGCAGAGGTCAGAGGAGTGGCGTTTGAAGAGTTGCGCTACCATTGTCAATCCATTCTCTACTTTGAAGAGACAGTTTATGATACACAATTGCTGCGACTAAACTTTCGATACGATGTTCATCAATATCCCATCGAGGAAACCTCGAATTATCAAAAACAGCTTTTCTGCAAAGAGGTAGATGGAAACAAAGATGTGTATTACTTCTATCGCAATAAAAACGAAGAGAAACACGCCATTGAACTTCTGCAAACAGCAGGATTAGAAAGAGCTTACGAATCGCATTTTCGTTTATCGGACAAAGCTACCGAGAAGAGCCTCACACAATGGATTGCAAATCACAAAAACTTGCTTGAAGAACATTTCAAGCTAAATAGTAATGTGAATCAAGCCAGCTATTGCCCCGATGAAATAGAGATAGAACAGAGCTATGAAAAAACGCCCGATTGGTTTGAAGTGTATATCACGGTGGTGATAGGCGATTTCCGAATTCCTTTTCAGCATTTCCGAAAACATATATTGGAGGGTAAACGAGAATACACACTGCCCGATGGACGTTTTATCTTGCTACCCGAAACGTGGTTTAGCCAATACAGTGGACTGATGACCACAGCCGACATTGAGAATCAACACATCCGGTTGAAACATAGTTACATAGGAGTTATTGAAACCATTTTAGAGGATGACACCCTACAAAAGTGTCCTGTTGTTTTAGAGGCTTCGCACTTCGACGTGCCCAAAGGATTGAAAGCCACGCTACGCCCCTATCAGCTAAAGGGGTATGAATGGTTGATGAACCTCTATCAACACGGATACGGCGGTTGTCTGGCCGATGATATGGGGTTGGGGAAAACACTTCAAACATTGGCTTTTTTGCAAAAGGTGCATCAAGAGAAACCCAAACCCAAACATCCAGCAGCAAGTCTTATCGTAGTGCCTACCTCATTGATACACAATTGGAAGAACGAAATACGGAAGTTTACTCACTTGTCGCTACTCGAAGTGTTGAGCAATCATCGACTCACTCCCCAAAACGTAAAAGCGAAACTCAACCAATATCACTTAGTGCTTCTCTCTTATGGGATGCTCAGAAACAACATTCATCTTTTCGAGCATTATCCGTTTGAGTGTGTTGTGCTGGATGAAAGCCAAAACATCAAGAACAGCGATTCCCTCACGTTTCGCTCTGTCGTTCGGTTGCAATCGGCGCATCGCTTGGTGCTCACGGGCACGCCCATCGAAAACTCACTGAGCGATCTTTGGGCACAATTTCACTTCTTTCAGCCCGATTTGCTGGGTAGTGAGCCATCGTTTGGCAAACAGTTTCTTACGCCTGCCCGAAACGGCGATGAACGGCCACTACTTTTGTTGCGCCAGCTCATCAGTCCTTTCATCTTGCGTCGCACCAAAGAGGAGGTGACTCCCGAACTTCCTCCACTTACCGAGCGAATTGTCTATTGCGATATGCAGGAAAGCCAAAAAAGGATATACGACAAAGAGAAGAATAGCCTGCGCCACGCATTATTGCAAATCACCGATTTGAGTGGCAAAGATCGCTTCACAGTGCTCAATGGCATCACTCGTTTACGACAGCTTGCTTGTCACCCACAAATGATAATGCCCGATTTCACCGAAACATCGGGCAAGATGGAGCAAGTGATTGGTACGTTCGAGACTTTGCGGAGCGAAGGACACAAAGTGCTTATCTTTTCATCGTTTGTGAAGCATCTCGAACTCATCGCTACCGAGTTTCAGCGTAGAGGGTGGCAATATGCGTGGCTCACAGGGGCAACTTCGCACCGCGCAAATGAGATTGACCTTTTTACAAAAACAGAAGAGATACAAGCTTTCTTCATTTCGCTCAAAGCAGGTGGTGTAGGGCTAAACTTAGTGGAGGCCGACTATGTATTCATCATCGACCCGTGGTGGAATCCTGCCGCCGAAGCACAAGCCATTGCACGAGCGCACCGCATCGGCCAACAGAAAAAGGTGATTGCCTATCGCTTCATTACCGAGAATAGTATAGAAGAAAAGATAATACGATTACAGCAGCAGAAACGGCAAATAGCTGCCACAATGATAGCAGATAGCGACGCTCTGTCCAATTTGAGCGACCGTGAATGGATGGAGCTGTTAAAATGATAGTAAATTATGACTGGATAGCGTATAATCTGTTTGAACTTGTGGAATATCTGTTTTAACTACTCTCGCTGTGATACACCCGATTTAAGGTTTGTTTATATTCGCAATACAATTTTAAACAAATATTTATTCACTTAAATCAAAAACCGTGTATTATGAGGACTAAACTCTACACACTTTTCACATTACTCACTATTTTATGTGTTGCGCCATCAATGGCTCAAACGCCCAATTTGCAAGAACGTCCAGTGATTGCAACCGACTTTACCGATTGGGAGGCTGTTTCTTCAAACAATGCTCCTGTTACATCGATTATCAACACCAACTTTAGCAACGAAAGCGTCGAGTTTACTTTCGATGGGGTTACACTATCGCCCAACGGCCAAAACACAAGCAAGTTTGGCGACCTCACGGGTTTTGCTATGGCCGAAAAGGAGTTGAACGGAACTATCACAACATCAGCCTTTGACAACATTACCAAAGTGCGATATTTTCACGGTGCTACGGGTAGCAACCGTGGATACAAGCTCGAGAAAAAGAGCGCAACCGATGCTGGCTGGGTGGTATTGTCGGACGCTGTGGCAAATCCTGCAACTGGTGTTTGGGTAGAGGCCGAGGTTAACGGAGAAAACGTGCAACTACGCTGGACCAATTTAAACTTGCCGCAAAATGCCTATATGTTTGAGTTGGAAGTCTACGCTATGGTAGAGATTACCTCACCACAAGTGACATTGCAACTGATAGCATCGCCCGAAGAAGGTGGTAGTGTGTCGGCAGCTCCAGCAAGTAGCGAATACGATCAAGGTGCCGAGGTGATATTATCGGCTAAGAGAAACTTTGGATATGCGTTTGTGAAGTGGATGGATGCCAACGGGCAAACACTTTCTACCGACGACACTTACAAACAAATATTGAATGAAAACTTGGTGGCTACGGCAGTTTTCGAACCAATGGCTACTTATTCGTTGTCGACCCACGTAGAGGGTGGAGCCAATGGCTATATGGTGGTGGCATCGCCCGACGCTAAAGTGATTGGCGGCAAAAATATGTACGAAGGTGGAACTGTGGTGACACTTACCGCTACCGAAAACCCCATCTTGGCTTTCACCAACTGGACAAGCGGAGAAACGACAAGCGAAATTAGCGTGACAATGGATAGCGACAAAGAATATACAGCTGCATATAGCGCAATAGACTATATTGCAGGATGGGACTTCAACCGCCGTGGCAACAATGGTCGCCCTACCGACTTTGCATCGACTGCCGACAACGAGGCTACGACACTCATCTTGCGCAAAGCCGATGGCTCTACGCAAGGCTGGTTAGACAAATCGGAAGAAGCTTCTCCTGGTGGCTACGAAGGCGAACCTGCCGCTGTAAACTGGAAAGCTATCACCGACAAGTATTACTACGAAACCAAAATCAACGCTACCGATTTCACCGACATACGAGTTACCTCTAAAATGCTCTACAACTACAATGCCTACTCGGTGCAGCTGCTCGAATATTCGCTCGATGGAACCGAATGGAAAGAGGCGCAAAGGGTGGCATTGCCTGGCGCAAAGGTGTGGACACCCGTAGAGGCTATTTTGCCGGCAGAGTGCAATCACGCTTCTACTCTTTATCTACGCTGGATTCCCGATTATACATCCGACCTTGCAGGCTCTACGTCCGACAATGACGGCACCTCGATTACTGCTATTTATGTGATTGGCACACCTATTATCTACAACGACGGCACGGCTCCTGTGTTGGTTGGCAACATCCCTGCCCACGGCGCAAACAACATCTCTGCAACGGGTCGCATCGTGCTTACATTCGACGAGAAAGTGCAGCTTGCCGACGAAACAATGGCCACCATTGGCGACAAGACGCTCAAAGCTATCGTAGCTGGCAAAACCATCACTTTCCCTTATATGGGGCTTAGCTACAACAGCAACTACACATTTACCTTGCCTGCATACAGCGTGTCCGACCTCGCTGGCAACACAATGGCCGAAGATATCACTCTTCAATTCACTACCATTGTGCCTCCTACGGTCGCTCCGGGTATGTATGATGCTGTGGTGAGCAACGGCGAAGAGCTGCTCGAAGCATTGAAGCAAGCCAACACGCAAGCATCGTCGGGCATACGCTACCGCATCTTCCTTCACGATGGCTTGTACGACTTGGGCGAACTTTGCCTGACCGAAGTGAAATCGAACATTTCGCTCATTGGCGAGAGCATGGAAAATACAACCATTGTCAACAAAGCTCCCATCGAAGGTATTTCGGTATCGGCTACTCTTCTTACTACAGGATCGAACATCTATATGCAAGATATAACGTTGAAAAACGACTACGACTACACAGGTACTACCGGACGTGCAGTATGCCTGCAAGACAAGGGCGACAAAAACGTACTGAAAAACGTGCGTATGCTTAGTTATCAAGACACCTATTACAGCAACAACAACCGCATGCGCTCGTATATGGAAGATTGCAAAATACACGGCACGGTAGACTTTATCTGTGGTGGTGGCGATGTATTCTTCAACCGCACTACTCTCTTCTTAGAAGATCGTTCGGGCAATGTTATCACCGCTCCGGCTGGCGACACCAACTGGGGATATGTGTTCAACGATTGCGTAATCGAAGGCTACGACTCAAACAAAGGATCGTATGCGTTGGGTCGCCCATGGCAAGGTGCACCAA
>CAMTPA010000126.1 GCA_947074275.1 uncultured Bacteroides sp. | reverse complement strand
TCTCTAATTTAGTTTCATTGTTTTCGTAGGCTTGAAACTTTTGTTTCAACAGGGCGAAACTTTAGTTCCACGCTGGAGAAACAAAAGTTTCAAGGCGGTGGAACTAAATGGGTTTGTGTGATAGTTGACAATTGTGTTTTTAATGACCTCTTTGGGAAGTGTGTGCAAGTCGATTAATTGCAAACTTTTCATTTCACCCTCTATTTTCATTGTTTTCTTCCTTTTGACTGGATTGTTGTATGGCTATTTTTTTCTATTCTTTTAGTTTGACGTGTAAAAAAAAGTTTAATACATTAAATTATATTTTTTTAAGAAATTAATTTTTATTAGGATGTTTGTATTGAGATGAAATGTATTTTAAAAAAACAGTTTGGATTTTTGTTGTATTCATCTGTTTTATAGGGTTATATGTAAATGCGTACTAAATGCGTACTAAATGCGTACTAAATGCGTACTAAATGCGTGCTAAATGCGTACTAAGTGCATATTTCATATTTTGGAGTTTAGAAAGTTTGCTCTTATATTTGCGCACTTACAAAAACAGAGCTTTGACTTGCTCTATTCTGATACTAAATTAAAAAAATGATTTATGAAAAAAAACTTTTATTTATTAACTCTCTTGTTGCTAAGCATCAATCTTGTTTCTTGCGATGATTTTGATTTAGATTTTACTACTCCTAATCATTTTAACTTAGACGCTTCGGCTCATACCATTGAGGTGAAGACCAAGCAAGAAGATTCAGGGATAAGTGCCATAACTTTAAATGGTGTTTATTTTGATCTTCATACCCCAACTCTTGAAGAAAGTAATAGATGGGGAGAATACGAAGGCTTTAGAGTTTGGTTTCGTAGAGGAGTTCCTATGGAAATAGAGGGGGAATGGTTTACTGTGGAGATAAGCCATCGTCACGTTTTTACAATTACTTTATTGGAAAATAGTGATATGGATAATCGGAGTATTGAATTAGAATTATGTTGGCGAACTGCTTATAACACAGTATTTATAAGCCAAGAAGGGATTACTGATAAATGAGAAATGTGGCTTATACCATTAGTGTTTATTTAAAATAAGCTGACACTCTGCTTATTTTAAATGGGCGTTGATGATTTAATATAATTAAAAAATAGTATTGTATTACTCCTCATTTTTAAGCTCGCAACACATTGTGAGATATAAGTCGCTAAACTAATTAGAATAAGCACTATTAAAAAAGTGAAATTTATAAGAGTGCTTTTGATAACAAATGAGTATTCTAATGATTGGTTGTGATAGAGCTATGATACTGTAAAGGAAGATGGCTACGAAACTTAGTGATATATGCATCGAGGCATTCAGGGGCTCCACTGCGAGTTGTGTTGTGGGTATAAAGTGGGAATCAAAGTTAGAATCCTTAAAAAAACAGGCTCAGATTAATATATTATGTGTTGAAACGGGTTTTGTTGAAGGAGAAAAAGGAATCTGATGTTTCTGTCTAAAGTTTTTTGCTCCAATTTTTAAATAGAATAATATTTATCCCCTTTTTAAAATGGCTAATAGAGTTTGCGCATTTGCAAAGAATGTTTATTTTTGTTGTCGAAAAAACTACACATCAATAACCTTACATCCGAAGCTTATGCGCAAATTACCTTTTTTCGCAATTCTTGTACTATTGCTTTTCTTAGCTTGCCATCGGCGCAATGAAACCGACGAGCTGTTGCAACACGCCCAAAACCTGATTGAAGCCTACCATCCTGACAGTGCGCAAACATTGCTTGAAAATAGCATCGATTTATACAGCTCACTCAATGCCGAACAAAATGCACGCTATGCTGTGTTGATGACCCAAGTGCGCAATAAAAATTATGTAAAGCAAACTTCCGATTCGCTGATACGTATTGCCATAGAATATTATGATGCAAATCCACGCAAGAATGTGGCGATGCGAGCTGCCGCACACTATTACTATGGAGTTGTGCAGCGAGAAATGGGCAATCAGCTTGGAGCGGTAAAACAATACCTGAAGGCGTTGCCACTGGCCAAAGAAGTGGATGATAAAAAGCTCCAAAGCTTGATAGTAGCCAATTTGGGTGTAGCCTGCTATTACAACGATTTGAATGTGGAAGCCGATTCGCTATTTCGTGAAGCTGCTACCTTGTGTGAGGCGGTAGGAGATACATTAGGATGGACATTTAACCTAAACTACCTTTCGAATGCTATTATAGAAAAGGATATAACGCGTTTTGATGAATCTGAAAACTATCTCCTGCAAGCGTTGAGTCTGTATCAACAATCGGGCCGCAAACGTTTATCAACAGAGCGGTGTTTGGTTCGTACGCTTGTGTTTCTTTACGAAAGAGTGGACAGTGTAGACAAAGCACTTTGTTTTGCTCGTCAGAAGATGACCCTCGATGCCAATAAGCGAGATTCTTTGGAGACATATCTGATTTTGGGAAGTATTTATTGTAAAAGGGCGATGTACGACTCTGCCAGCCATTATCTCCATCAAGCGATTCACTCTACCAAACTCAGTACAAAAACTGGTGCATACCTACGATTGGCGGACGTGGCAGAAGCACGACGCGATGATAAGACAGCGCACTATTATAATAAACTGTATCATCAACACCTCGATTCACTGGACAATTCGAGAAACCCCGTAGTGGTGGTATCTACCATTAATAAAGAGCTAAAAAGCCAGTTACTACAAACACATCAAGAAGAACGAGCGCATTTAGAAAATCATATTTGGCTGATAATCGGGCTATGTGCATTGGCGTTGACTTGTGTGTTGGTTTTCGTGGTTCGATATATGTGCAAATCTTCAATGCCTACAGCTGATGTAGATTCTCAACTCTCTTTTTTGTGCGATGAAATAAATATAGACGAACGTGCTCTTTATACTTCGGATGTATTTGTGAAATTCAAAAGGGCTTCCTGGGATTTACAAGTACAAATCGAAAAGAGCGATTGGGACGAACTCGCCACATTGTTTGATGCTGCTTATCCCACCATAGTTTCACATCTCAATGCGTTTATGTCATTAAAAAAGGCTGAGCTTGATATCTCGATGTTGATAAAACTGGGTTTTACCCCTGGACAAATAGCGTGTATTACTAAAAAATCGAAACAGTCCATCAGCTCTATGCGCAAAAGAATCTATCTTAAAATGTTTGGTAGAAAAGAAAAACCTGAAATTTGGGATGAATATGTCCGTTCGCTGTGATGATGTATATTGTTGTTATACAGATGTTTATAGTGTGCGTACAAAATGCGTACTAAATGCGTACAAAATGCGTACTCCATTATTTGGTTTTTAGATAAATAGGTTTCTATATTTGTCCAAGCAATATAATATAGAAACAAACAGTATGAAGATAACTAAATGGTTGGGAGTCTTTTTGTATGCAACTATTCTAACTTTTTGTGTGAGTAGTTGTTGCAAAAAATGCGATACGAAAATTTTTGTAGTGGCATCTCAAAGGTTGTCAACTCCAGTGGAATTGTTCTATTGGGTAAAAGAACAAGGCTATGAGGAGTGGATGCTTGTGTGTGCGCCAATTAAAGGTTTCGTTTATGAGCGAGGCTACGAATATGAGATAGAAATAGAGATACGAAAAACCAAAGATTTTGTATCCCACCAATGGCGCACAGAATATACATTGAAACGAATAATAACTAAAGAAAAAAAAGATTCGGATGTGCCTTTTTCTGATATTTAAAGGCTTCCCTCTATTTGTTTGATAAATGTGGTTTACTAAATAAGTACCTGTTGTTCTCCATCGGTAGAATAAATAGCGATAGCCCCAAAGAGAGTGTGTAAGCTTGTCTCTTTGGGGCTATTGTTGTGATTTACTTTAAACCTTCTTCGTGTCTTTCCACTTGCCTTACTTTTTTCAATAAGTCCGATGCGAATATAAAGTTGTTCAGTAGCTCGTTGTTCGAGTTGAACACATCGTCTTTTGTGCCTTCCCACTCTTTTCTTCCCTGATAAATGTAGATTACCTTTTCTCCAATACCCATCACAGAGTTCATATCGTGGGTGTTGATGATGGTGGTCATATTGTACTCTTGTGTAATGTCGTGAATCAAGGCGTCAATCACTAAAGATGTTTTCGGGTCGAGACCTGAATTGGGTTCGTCGCAAAACAAGTATTTGGGGTTGAGTGCAATGGCACGGGCTATGGCAACACGCTTTTGCATACCACCGCTAATCTCACCCGGAAACTTCTCTTTGGCATCTATCAGATTGACACGGTCGAGACAAACCATCGCTCTTTTGATGCGGTCGCGCAGGGTGTCGTCGCTGAACATATTTAGAGGGAACATCACGTTTTCTAATACTGTCATTGAGTCGAACAATGCGGCACTCTGAAAAATCATCCCCATTTCGCGACGAAGCATTTTCTTCTCTTTCTTGCCCATAGTCAGAAAGTTGCGATGGTCGTATAGTAGCTCTCCTTTAGTAGGCTCCAATAGCCCTACGATACACTTCATCAACACTGTCTTCCCCGAACCACTTTGTCCGATGATTAAGTTCGTTTTTCCATTGTCGAAAGTGGCATTGATGTCTTTCAATACCTCTTTGTCATCGAACGATTTATACAGTCCTTTAATCTCAATCATCCCATTAATAGTTTGGTTAATACTAAGTCGGCAAACAAAACAAGAACGCTGCTGCATACCACTGCGTTGGTTGAGGCTCTACCTACTTCGGCCGAGCCTCCTTCTACCGTGTAGCCGAAGAAAGAAGAAACGCTGGCTATGATGAAGGCGAAAAACAACGACTTGATGATGCTGCACCACACAAACCACTCCTCGAACATATACTGCAAGCCGTAGGTCAGGTTGTTGGCATTCATAATGCCGCCAAACCAGCACGTGGCGTAAGCTCCAAATATTCCTGCAAAAATACTGAAGGTGACAAGAATGGGGATAATGGTAATCATTGCCGATATTTTAGGAAAGATGAGGTAGTTGGCAGAGTTGATACCCATAATCTCGAGTGCGTCAATTTGTTGGGTCACACGCATCGTTCCCAGTTCGGAAGCGATATTTGAACCCACTTTGCCTGCTAAGATAAGACACATTATAGAAGAGGAAAACTCCAACAAGAGGATTTCGCGAGTGACATAACCCACCGTCCAGCGAGGCATCCAAGGTCCCTCTATGTTTAGCTTGATTTGTATGGTAATCACCGCGCCGATGAAAAAAGAGATGAGAAGCACGATGCCGATGGAGTTTACTCCTAATTTTTCTAATTCGTTGAGATACTGTCTGAAGAACATACGCATTCGATCGGGGCGTGCCAATGTGCGCCACATCAATATCATATACCTTCCGACTGTCTTTAATGCTTTAATCATAAGTCGTATATTTGTGTGCAAATGTACACTATTTCGGCTTATTTTTGTTATTTTTGCCGCAAAATAACAAGGTGATGGAAGATAGCAAGATGGTGCTTCGCACCGAAGACCTCGTAAAAAAATATGGTAAGCGAACGGTGGTGAGCCACGTTTCTATTCACGTGAAGCAAGGAGAAATTGTGGGTTTGCTTGGCCCCAACGGTGCAGGCAAAACAACCTCTTTCTATATGACGGTAGGGCTTATTACTCCCAATGAAGGGCGTATCTTCTTAGACGATTTGGAGATTACGAAATACCCTGTTTATAAACGTGCGCAAACGGGCATCGGCTATTTGGCGCAAGAGGCTTCGGTGTTTAGACAGATGACGGTGGAAGACAACATTGCCTCAGTGCTCGAAATGACGAACAAGCCAATAGAGTATCAAAAAGATAAGTTGGAAAGCTTGATTGCGGAGTTTCGCTTGCAAAAGGTGCGTAAGAACAAAGGTAATCAACTGTCGGGAGGTGAACGTCGTCGAACGGAAATTGCTCGTTGTTTGGCCATCGACCCTAAGTTTATTATGCTCGATGAACCCTTTGCAGGGGTAGACCCCATTGCGGTAGAGGATATTCAGCAGATTGTGTGGAAGCTGAAAGATAAAAACATTGGCATTCTTATCACCGACCACAATGTGCAAGAAACACTGAGCATCACCGATAGAGCTTATTTGCTATTTGAGGGCAAGATTTTGTTTCAAGGTACTCCCGAAGAGCTTGCTGAGAATAAAATTGTGCGCGAGAAGTATTTAAGTAATAGCTTTGTGCTGCGCCGAAAGGATTTTCAACTTACGGGCGAGTGATGAACAAAATGATATATATGAAAAAAATAACCCCTTCAGAATCAGTGAAAAGATTGAAGGGGTTATTTTTTATACTTTAGGCAATTAAGCTTTTGGTCTTGCTTCTTTTACTACCATAGTACGTCCGTGGTATTCGGCACCGTTAAGTTCAGCGATCGCTTTAGCAGCAGCTGCATCATCTTCCATTTCTACAAATGCGAATCCTTTAGAACGACCAGTTTCACGGTCCATAATAACTTTAACTGAAGAAACTGTTCCGTAATCTTCCATAACTTGTTGCAAATCTCCTTCCTTAACACGGTAGTTAAGGTTACCAACATAAATGTTCATAGTGAAAAAATAAAATAAATAATAAATAATAACTGTTTAGAAGATGACAGATAGATAAAAGATTAAAATAACACGTAGTTGATATGCGCAGAGTTATGCTCGGATAAAAACCTTGTAATCGAAATCGAGAAACAATTTATCATCATTCTTCGGACAAAGAAAAGCATAATAATTGATATTGCAATATTTTTTTTAAGATTTCTGTTATTTTTCTGTAATAAATCATCCTTTCCTTTACACCTTGCTTGGTTGTGGCTTTTTTTTATGCTTGAAACAGCCCTTTGGGGAGGTGGTGAGTTGCACACACGCTTTTAAATCAATGTCTTAATCTGTTTTTACTGATTCTTGTATCACTCTTTAAGTTTAAATTTTTATGTAACGCAATTGTAAGATGTATGCAGTTTGTTTTTCTGTCAAATTAACGAAAGGACTTCTTTTTAGGTTAAAATATGTGCTGATGGAAATTGCTTTGCACCGATTGATTTTATGTGTGTTAATGTTTGAGCTGACAACTGTTCACAATCATCGTTTTAAATGTTTATAGTTGACAAGTGGACTGTTAACAGTCATAGTGAGGGGTGTCGGATGTTGTTTTTTAGAAGTAATTGGTGTGTTTTGCGGTTTTTTAATAGATGTGCTTCCTACAAATACCTCTTTGCCGTGTTATAGTAAAAGTGAAAATATTGGGCTGTGGAATAAAAATCACTTGTTTTTTTGTAGAATGAAAGATAAGAAGTAATTTTGCAGCCTCATTTGTGTATGAATATAGTATAAATCAAATAATTAATTGTCACAGGATGAA
>CAMTPA010000125.1 GCA_947074275.1 uncultured Bacteroides sp. | reverse complement strand
GAGATGGAATCTCGTGACTGGAGTTCAGACGTGTGCTCTTCCGATCTTATTGTCCATTTTCATTGCTACACCACCATAAAAAGTCCTTTCGATGCTGCATTCGACGCAACATCTTATAGCCAGTTTGGTAGCAAGGCCTGTCCAGCTTGGTAGCAAGGCCTATCTACCACGCTGGACAGGCCTTGCTACCAAATCAGCAATATACAGGTGAAAATGATGTGTATATACAATCCAATTGTAATCTATAAACAGTATGAAAGTAGAATGTTAATCTTTATCGGCTCAACTGTGAATTGTTATCAATAAAAAAATCCCCCCATTCTTTCGCAATGAAAGAATGGGGGGATTGGATGTAATTATCGTCTAAAGGTGTGTTATCAGATAGTCGCTTTTTGAATGTAGTCAACAACCCATTCGCCTACCTCTTTTGTGCCATATTTAGCACCACCCTCTACTTGAATTTCGGGTGTGCGCACATTGGCATCCAAAGAGGCATCTACCGCCTGACGTATCAGTGCGCCCTCTTTTTTCAAATCGAAGTATTCGAACAACATAGCTACCGATAAGATTTGTGCCAACGGATTGGCTATATTCAAACCTTTTGCTTGTGGCCACGAACCGTGAATTGGCTCGAAAACCGGAGTGCTTTCGCCCGTAGAGGCAGATGGAAGCAACCCCATAGAGCCACTAATAACCGAACCTTCATCAGTAAGAATGTCGCCAAAAGTATTTTCTGTTACCATCACATCAAAGAATGCGGGTTCTTGAATCATACGCATAGCAGCATTGTCTACATACATATAATCGGTATTAACTTCGGGATATTGGGGAGCCATTTCTTGTGCAATCTGTCTCCAAAGACGAGAAGAAGCAAGCACGTTGGCCTTGTCTACTACCGTAAGATGCTTGTTTCGCTTCATCGCATATTCGAAAGCTACT
The DNA here is from genome assembly GCA_947074275.1 of uncultured Bacteroides sp. Taxonomy (GTDB): domain Bacteria; phylum Bacteroidota; class Bacteroidia; order Bacteroidales; family Bacteroidaceae; genus Bacteroides. The sequence continues at coordinate 6,423 of CAMTPA010000125.1, read as the reverse complement.
TTCAAGATACGTTCGATTTCGGGGCGCGTATAGTAGTTGGTGTCCCAAGCCTTTTCATCATCTTGATATTTCTCACCAAAATACATACCACCTGTCAACTCGCGAATACAGATAAAATCAGCATTTTCTACCAATTCGGCACGAAGAGGCGATTTATGAATCAAACACTTGAAAGTCTGCACAGGGCGAATATTGGCAAACAAACCTAATTTTTTGCGCATAGCAAGCAAACCTTGTTCAGGACGTACTTTCGCCGTGGGGTCATTATCAAACTTGGGGTCGCCTACCGCAGAAAACAATACGGCATCAGCGTTTTTGCAAGCCTCATAAGTTGCTTCGGGAAATGGATCGCCCACTTTGTCGATAGCATCTGCACCACAAAGTGCGTGTTCGTAACTTACTGTGTGACCAAATTTCTCGCAAACGGCACTCATTACATTCACGCCTTGTACTGCGATTTCGGGACCTATGCCGTCGCCGGCTAATACTGCAATTTTAAAATCCATCTTCTTGTTTATTTGTATTTCTTATTAATCATTTTCTTGTGTCTCGTAAGTATCTTCGATGATATTGAGCATCTTAATAGTAGCTTTGATAGCAGCTTCTGTTTGGTCGGCATCCAAGCCGCGTGTACGAAAGACTTTCTCTTCGAAGCTCCACGTAATTACCGTTTGTACAAAAGCATCCGTTCGTCCACCAGGCGGAATAGTTACCGCATAGTTTATAAGCATCGGGAACTTACGATTGAGCGTTGTTTTATAAATCTTACGCAAAGCACGAACAAAGGCATCATATTGCCCATCACCCGAAGAACTTTCTTGATAAACCTGCCCGTTAATCTCGATGCTGAGTGTAGCCATTGGTTTCAAACCGTGAGTTAAGGTGACAAAATAACTACCCAGTTTCACTTTATTGCTTGTGCTTTCGTGCTTCAGCACATCCGAAATAATATAAGGAAGATCTTCGGGAGTAACCAACTCTTTCTTATCACCCAATTCAATGATGCGTTCGGTGACACGTTTCATCGAAGCTTCATCCAAATCGAGCCCCATACTTTCGAGATTCTTACGAATATTGGCCTTACCTGATGTTTTACCTAACGCATACTCACGTTTACGCCCAAACCTTTCGGGCAATAGGTCGTTGTAATAAAGATTGTTTTTATTATCTCCATCAGCGTGTACACCTGCAACCTGTGTGAACACATTCTCGCCCACAATAGGCTTGTTTGCAGGTATCATAATGCTGGAGTATGATTCTACCACCCTACTCACATCGTTCAAACGATTCTCATCAATATTGGTCACGGCATTGAAATGGTCTTTCAAGATAGCTTGTACACTTGCCAAAGGAGCATTCCCCGCACGCTCACCCAAGCCATTGATGGTGGTATGAAGCCCTTTTACGCCACTCAACACAGCTGCCAACACGTTGCTCACCGCTAAATCATAATCATTGTGTGCGTGAAAATCAAAATGAGTGTCAGGGTAGCGTTTTTTCATCTTCCGCATAAACTCAATAACCTGCAACGGATTGAGAATACCGAGTGTATCGGGGAGCATAAAACGTTTGATTGAGGTATCCTTCAAAGCATCTATCATCTGGAAAACGTAGTCGGGAGACTCTTTCATACCATTGCTCCAATCTTCAAGATAGACGTTCACTTCTATATCAAGTTCATTGGCATAATCTACCACCGATTTTATATCTTCAATATGCTCTTCGGGCGTTTTTTTTAATTGATAAGTACAGTGTTTCAGCGAACCTTTACACAACAGATTAATAACACGACATCCCGTGCTATGTATCCAATCGAGTGAGGTATGTCCATCGACAAAACCAAGCACTTCAACCTTATGGAGTAGATTGCGACGAGCCGCCCAGTCGCAAATCATTTTTACTGCATCAAATTCACCTTCTGAAACGCGTGCAGAAGCCACTTCAATGCGATCTACTTTTAGTTCCTCTAAAAGCAGTCGAGCTATCATCAACTTTTCATGGGGCACAAATGAAACTCCGCTGGTTTGTTCACCGTCGCGGAGTGTTGTGTCCATTATTTCTATTTTGACGCTTCTTCCCATTGTTCTATCTTGTCTTTGTTAGTCAACAAGAAATCAATGTCATCCAAACCATTCATCAAACAGTGTTTTTTATAAGCATTGATTTCAAACTGCTCCGACTTGCCAGTGGCTTTATTGATTATCGTTTGCTCTGGCAAATTAACCTCCACTTCTGTTTTAGGATTCTGAGCAATAGACTCGAACAGTTCGGCAAGAAAAGGTTCGGTAACAACCACAGGCAATACAAAATTATTCAACTCATTATTCTTGTGAATATCTGCAAAGAAACTACTCACTACTACTCTAAAGCCATAATCGGCAATAGCCCAAGCAGCGTGCTCGCGGCTCGAACCTGAACCAAAGTTCTTTCCTGCTACCAAAATTTCGCCACCATAGGTTGGATCATTAAGCACAAAAGACGCTATTTTATTCCCTTGCTTATCATATCGCCAATCTCTGAAAAGATTTTCGCCGAAACCTTCGCGAGTTGTAGCTTTCAAGAAGCGTGCAGGAATTATTTGGTCTGTATCGACATTTTCTAAAGGAAGAGGCACACAAGTGCTATTGATTATATTGAATTTTGCTTTCATCTTAATTGTTGCAATTATACAGTTTACAATTGTTTTAGTTACATCAAAGTACGTGGGTCGGTGATAGTCCCTGTGATAGCAGCCGCAGCCGCAACCAAAGGACTTGCCAACAAAGTACGCGAACCAGGTCCTTGACGGCCTTCAAAATTACGGTTGCTGGTTGACACAGCATATTTACCTGCAGGAACTTTATCATCGTTCATAGCAAGACAAGCTGAACATCCAGGTTGACGAATTTCAAAACCTGCTTCAGCCAAGATTTCATCGATGCCCTCTTCACGAATCTGCTCGTCAACCATCCACGAGCCAGGAACCAACCAAGCCGTAATGTTGTCAGCTTTTTTATGTCCTTTTACCAAAGATGCAAACGCTCTGAAATCTTCGATTCGACCATTGGTGCAAGCACCCAAAAACACATAATCGACCTTTTTACCCAACAAACATTCATCTGGTACAAACCCCATATATTCCAATGATTTAAGATAGGTTGTTTTCTCAGTGTCACTCATACCAATAGTAGTAGGAATGTGTTCAGTAATTCCCATACCCATACCAGGATTCGTGCCATAAGTAATCATCGGCTCAATATCAGCTGCATTAAATTCGATTTCTTTATCGAACGTTGCATCATCATCGCTCTTTAATGTTTTCCAATAAGCAAGCGACTCTTCCCACGCTTCTCCTGTGGGAGTATTCTCTCTGTCATAAATGTATTCAAAAGTGATTTCATCGGGAGCAATCATACCACCACGAGCACCCATTTCAATAGAAAGGTTACACAGTGTCAAACGACCTTCCATTGAAAGCGAACGAACAGCTTCGCCAGCATATTCTATAAAATAACCAGTTGCGCCAGCAGTAGTAAGTTTCATCATCATATAAAGAGCCATATCTTTTGCGGTAACTCCTTTACCCAATTGCCCATTCACAGTGATACGCATCGTTTTAGGACGAGATTGCAAAATACATTGTGAAGCCATTACCATTTCTACTTCACTTGTACCAATACCAAAAGCAATAGCTCCCATAGCACCGTGAGTAGAGGTATGCGAGTCTCCACAAACAATGGTCATACCAGGCAAGGTCAATCCTCTTTCGGGGCCAACTACGTGAATGATTCCATTGCGCTTATTCAACATTCCATAATGTGTCAATCCAAACTCATTCGCATTTTTTTCTAAAGCATCTACCTGAGCCTTTGAAATAGGATCTTCGATAGGTTTATCTTGATCGTGAGTGGGTGTGTTATGGTCGGGCATGCAGTAGATTTTCTCAGGACGAAAACACTTAATACCTCTGGAACGCATCCCATCAAAAGCTTGAGGGCTTGTTACTTCGTGACAATAAAGTCTATCAATATAAAGTTGAGTAGGACCATCTGTTACCGTTGTTATTACGTGAGCGTCCCATATTTTATCAAATAATGTGTTCATAACTATAATAATTAATCGAATAATTTAAGATCTAAATTTATTGATACAGTCAATGTAAGCTTCTACCGAAGCAGCAATTATATCTGTGTTTGCGCCAAATCCATAATACATTTGCCCATCATATTCCACTTGCATATGCACTTTACCTACATCATCACTACCTTTACTGATGGCTTGTATTGTAAATTCTTTCAAAGACATATGACGATCGATAATTTTCTTCAATGCTTTAATAGCTGCATCGACTGGCCCATTACCAGAGGCACAAGCTTCAAACTTCTCACCCGAGATATTCAACCCAAGACTTGCAACCGATTGTACCCCAACTCCACTGGTCACCTGCAAGTAATCTATTTTGATGCGCTGATTGGTTGTTCTATCAGCACCTGCCAAGACAAGAATATCATCATCGTGAATATCTTTTTTACGGTCGGCCAACTTCAAGAACTCTTCATATACTTTATCAAGTTTCTCTTGTGAAAGTTCAACCCCCAAAACAGAGAACCTATTTTTTAAAGCAGCTCTACCACTACGTGCAGTCAACACGATGGAATTATCATCGATACCCACATCCTTTGGATCAATAATCTCATAGGTTTGAACATTTTTCAACACACCATCCTGATGAATGCCCGAAGAGTGAGCAAAAGCATTGCGTCCCACAATTGCTTTATTAGGCTGTACAGGCATATTCATTAAACTCGACACCAAACGACTTGTTGGGTAAATTTTTTGAGTATTAATATTGGTATCAATCTTTATTTCGTGGTGGCTTTTAAGAATCATAGCAATCTCTTCAAGAGCTGTGTTACCAGCACGTTCTCCAATACCATTAATTGTTACCTCAACCTGACGTGCGCCATTCAATACCCCCGCAATGGTATTAGCGGTTGCCATTCCTAAGTCATTGTGACAATGAGTAGAAAGAATTGCATTGTGAACCCCTTTCACATTTTCCATCAAGTATTTAATTTTTGCACCATATTCAGAAGGCAAGCAATAACCTGTTGTATCGGGAATATTCACCACAGTAGCTCCAGCTTTAATAACTGCCTCTACCACTCGCGCCAAATACTCATTATCAGTACGCCCCGCATCTTCTGCATAAAACTCTACATCTTCCACATATCTTTTTGCATACTTCACAGCCGCAACTGCTCTCTCAATAATCTCTTCGCGATTCGAGTTGAATTTATACTTGATATGCGAATCAGATGTACCAATCCCTGTATGAATTCTTTTATGTTTAGCATACTGCAAAGCATCAGCAGCAACATCAATATCTTTTTGAACAGATCGAGTTAAAGCACAAATAGTAGGCCACGTCACCGCTTTAGAAATTTCAATAACTGAATTAAAGTCTCCAGGACTTGAAATCGGGAAGCCTGCTTCAATTACATCCACACCCAAAGCCTCTAAAGCCTTTGCCACCTGAATTTTCTCTACCGTATTCAATTGACAACCAGGAACCTGTTCACCATCTCTAAGAGTCGTATCAAAAATAAATAATCTGTCGCTCATCGTATCAATATTTAATTTTATTATTCATTCAAATTAAAAAGCCTTTCACACAAGGAAGTGAGAAAGGCTTTATATATTTTCATCATTTATACATTTACATATAGCACTCACTTCCCCTAACTTTAGCCAGCAGAATAATAATACCACAGAGTAGAATATGTATAAAAGCTTGATTCATATTTATATCCTTTAAAAGAACGATGCAAAGGTAGATATAATTTCTTAACTACAAAATAAAACGTTACTTTTTTATCTATAAAAATATCACTTCATAAGTTCAAAAGTGCATTATATATAAATATATAAGATTAATGAGCTAATAAATAATAGCCGAGGAAAAAGAATAAGAGGGTAACAGATTATTTTATCCATTACCCCCTATTCTCATTATCAGCTCATTGAGCTAATAATTCCTGCTTACTTTTTTTCTTTTGCACAGTTAGTATCTTTCTTACATCCAGCTTCTTTGGTGCATTCGCCTTTTTCTTCTTTACAAGTTTTAGTTGAGTCACAAGCCGATTGTGTGCATACAGCAGCAGAGTCAACTTTACAACAAGTTACTGCTTCCACTACTTCAACAGTCTCTACTTCTGCATTGGCATCTGCTGTTTTATTTCCACCACAAGAGATAAAAGAAAATGATATTAATGCTACCATTGTAGCTACTGATACAAATTTTTTCATAATTTCAAATTGCTTTAAATGATTAGTATTTATGTTGTAAAGTACAAATATAGATTATTTTTATGAATTATCCAAAAACACGAAAAGCCCCTTGAGTATGAACTCAAGGGGCTTCCTCTGAAAACGGCGACTACC
>CAMTPA010000124.1 GCA_947074275.1 uncultured Bacteroides sp. | reverse complement strand
GAGATGGAATCTCGTGACTGGAGTTCAGACGTGTGCTCTTCCGATCTCCTATCTACCGACCTGACAAGGCCTTGTCAGGTCGGTAGATAGGCCTTGCCAGTAACAATACTTGTTAGGTGCTGATATATAATGTGTTAACAGAAATATGTTATTGGGTGGTAAATGTGTATTGATTTCCAGCTATTGTATCAATGTCGTACAAATAGCATTCGATTTGGCCTGTTGAGTTGATAGGAGCTTCGGGAGCGATAAGTGGTTTCTTTAAATCTTGTTTCTTTAGCAATCCATTATCTAATTCATTGTCAGCAGTGGGGGTAAGTTGTTTGCCATTTAGACAAAGCGGCGTAGCCGAACAGATGCGAAGTGTACCTCCAATAGTGGATGTAAGTATGGCCGATTGAAGCGTGCCATTTGTCCAGTTCATATTGTCTACTACAAAACCTCCACGACAGCGTATACCCTTGAGTGTACCTTCTGCCCACACATCGGGTAGGGCTGGTAGCAGGTGTATAAATCCTGCGTGACTTTGTACCAGCATTTCGGCGATACCTGCCGTGCAGCCAAAATTACCATCTATTTGAAAAGGTGGGTGCGCATCGAATAAATTAGGATAAGTTCCTCCGTTTTGCCCACTCTCGTCGGTAGTTGGTGTCAGCTGATCGGTTATGAGTTTGTAAGCGTGATTTCCATCGAGCAAGCGTGCCCACAAGCAAACTTTCCAGCCCATCGACCATCCTGTAGATGCGTCACCACGAGCTTCGAGCGATTGTTTGGCGGCCTCCATCAATAAGGGGGTGCTTTTTGTGATTTGCCGTCCTGGGTAAACGGCCCATAGATGCGATACGTGTCGGTGGTTGTCAGTAGGGCTATCCCAATCCTCCATCCACTCTTGCAATTGCCCCCAACTACCCACTTGCATCGGTGCCAATTGGTTTACCACTGTTTGTAAACTGTCTATAAATAGCGGCGACTCATTCATTAATTTACCTGCCTCTATGGTGTTGCGAAACAAGTCGTCTATCATCTGATTGTCCATCGTTGCACCTGCCACCACCACAAAGCTTCGTTTGCCATTCACCGTGGGCTTGTTCTCAGGTGAGTAAGAGGGCGATGCCACGAGCCAGTTGTTTTTTGGTTCGTTCACTAAGAAATCGAGATAAAATTCACACGCTCCGCGCATCAATGGGTACATTTCTTCCAAATAGGTTTTATCTCCCGAGAATAGGTAGCGATCCCATAAATGTTGAGCAAACCAAGCATTGCAAGTAGGCCAAATGCCCCACGATGCTCCATCTACCGCACCTGTCGAACGCCATATATCGGTGTTGTGATGCAGTGCCCATCCCCTACATCCATACATCTCGGCTGTTTGTTTTCCTTGCTCTGCTGTTTCACGGATTAATTGCAGAAAAGGCTCGTGCATCTCGGGTAGATTGGTGATTTCGGCAGGCCAATAATTCATCTCTACATTTATATCGGTTGTGTACTTTCCGTCCCAAGGAGCGAGGAGCTGATAATTCCATATACCTTGCAAGTTGGCTGCCTGTCCACCCGGTTGCGAACTACTGATGAGCAAGTATCTGCCAAACTGGAAATAGAGAGCTGCTAACTGTGGGTCGAATGTAGAGCTAAACTCAGCCACGCGCACATCGGTTGGCTTTGTTGCTTGCTCGTTGCTGCCCAAGCAGAGCGATACACGTTGAAACAGATTGCCATAATATTGGCTATGTGCAGCTTTCGCCTTCGAGTAGTTTTTGGGTGCGTGGTTTAAGTGGTGTTGTGCTGTTTGCAATGAGTTGCCTCCTACATCCTTGTAGTTTTTGAAGTTGGTGCCTGTCGATACATAGAGCGTTGCACTATTGGCACCTGTGAGGTGTAGCACCGAGTCGCCTTCTACAGTCAGCTTACCACCTTGGTGGTCGATGCGAGTAAGGGTGGTGAAGCGCACTTTGCCCTCTACACCTTCGTGGTCGTTGGTTTTCCCATCCAGTCTAAGCTCTTTACGAGGCGATATACTTTTGGATACACCGTCTTTATAAGGAGTGGTGTATCGGCTTTTGAATGATATTTGCCCTTGTTTGTCGGCAGTTAGACGGATGATGAGCAAATTGTCGGGGAAGGATGTGAATGCCTCACGTATGTAGTTCACCCCATTGGCGGTGAAGCGAGTGATGGCAATGGCATTCTCTATGTCCAAGTCTCGATAATAGTTGCTATAATCATCAATGCCCTCAAAATCGAGGTGTAGTGAGCCAATGGTTTGATAAGGCATACCGTTTGCCTGTTGTGAGCAAATGGTTTCTCCACAAAGCTTTTGTGCTTCGGCGTTTCGTCCTTCAAAGATGAGTTGGCGTATTTGTGGCAACGCTTCTTTGGCCTTTGGGTTTGTGTTGTTGTGTGGCGATCCACCCCAAATGGTTTCTTCGTTCAACTGAAACTCTTCGTGTTGTGGATTGCCATATACCATAGCCCCAAGTCGTCCATTGCCCAATGGCAATGCTTCTACCCAAATTTCGGCTGGGCGGTCATACCATAGTTTCAATGGCAACTTTGTTTCTTGTCCTTGCACTATGCTCGCCCCAAACAGCAAACAAGCGGTGATAAAATTCCTCATATTGTAATACGTATAAATAGTTTCGTTCTCTATTGCACTGCAATGGTTATTGACTGCAAGTCTTCGTCTTTCGAGCTGCCACCATATAGCACCTCGTAAGTGCCTGCGATGGGGTGCATTGTGTTGCTATTGGTATCGAACCATTCAAAGGAGTTGTAGGGTAGCGCAATCTCTACCTGTTGTTGCTCACCTTTGTCTAAGTGTACACGCTTAAATCCACGCAAAGCTTTTATCGGTCCATCGGTGTCTCCAAGGCGTTTCAGGTATACTTGTACTACCTCGTCGCCTGCCATTTTGCCCTTGTTGCTTACAGGAATGCTAATCACTACCTCTTCGTTAGCTGCTATTTGACCACTACTAAGTGTGGCTTTGCCATAAGCGAAATTGGTGTAACTCAAGCCGTAGCCAAACGGAAAGAGAGGTTTTTCTTGCATATAACGATAAGTACGATTATTCATCGCATAACACTCAAAGTCGGGTAGCTGATTTGTGTTTCGATAGAAGGTCACGGGAAGTCTACCTGCTGGATTATAGTCGCCAAATAGCACTTCTGCCACCGCTTGACCTCCTGCTTGCCCTGGATACCACGCTTGTAGTATAGCATCGCAACTTTCTGTTTCGGGCACTAACGCCATAGCCGAACCTGAGTAGTGTACCAATATCACTTTCTTGCCTGCCTGTTTTAGTGTTGCCAATACTTCGCGCTGTATGGCTGGTAGCTCTATGTTGGTGCGGTCTCCACCTCTAAAGCCTGGTGCATCTACTGGCATCTCTTCTCCTTCGAGTAGGGCGTTGATGCCACCAGCAAACACCACCACGTCTATACCGTCAAGTTGGGCAAGTAGCTTCTGGGCATCAAAGGCTGTTTTCTCTACTAAATTGAAGTTGAGATAAGAATCGTCTTTTTGTGGGATAAAGGTTAGTTCTATTTCATAGGGTTGTCCAGCTACCACAGGCAATGTGTAGATGCTTTGAGGATTTTTCACGTTGGTCTTTTCGATAACTTCTTTGCCATTGATAGCTATTTGTAGTTTGCCATTGGTTTGCACGTTGAATAGCGCATCACCATTCTTGGTAGGGATGAGTGTAGCCCGATAGCGGGCAGCAAAACCACGGAGATTAACTCCTGGAGCGAAAGCTGTTGCTCCCAACGTATTGAAATGAAACGGAGTAGATATTTGATCGGTAGCAACTATTGTGCCTTCCAGTTGTTGGTTGTTCCAGTAAGTGGCGGTAAATCCAGGCTTGCCATTGCTACTACATTCGCCAAACAGGCTGTTGAAAGTGATGCCGTCTATGGCACTGCAAGCTGGCTCGTACACAAGTTGGCTGGCAGGCAGATAGGTTTGCATAGCCGATAACAATGTGGATGTATGCGAGGGTGTACCGTTGTAGTTGGCCCATTGCATTACCGAGTCGTTGGCATTGGGACCTATCAGTGCTACCTTGGCATGGTGATTTAGGGGCAATATATTGTCGTTGTTTTGCAGCAAGGTCATTGTTTCGCGTGCCATTTGCAATGCCAAAGCGCGGTGCTTGTCGCAGTCTACCACGCTATATGGTATTTGCCAAGGTTGCACCTCGTCCATTTCGCCTAATTCAAAACGAGCCTTGAGTAGCCGCTTGAGCGATGTGTTGATTTGTTCTTCGCTGATATGTCCAGCCTTTACAGCTTCGGGCAAGGTGCGATAGTTACTGCCACATTCAAGGTCTGTGCCATTTATCACCGCACTGGCCGATGCGTGTGCTGCATCTTTGTGTGTGCCGTGCCGGTTCTTCTCCCAAAAGTCGTTGATAGCCCAGCAATCCGACACTACAATACCCTCGAATCCCCACTCATCGCGCAGGATTTGTGTGAGCAGGCGATTGCTGCCACAGCAGGGTTCACCTTCGTAGCGATTGTAGGCGCACATCACCTCTTTTACTTTGGCATCTTGCACCAACGCTTTGAAAGCAGGCAGATAGGTTTCCCATAAATCGCGTGGTGCGATGTTTTCTGCATCAAAGCTATGTCTATTCCATTCAGGACCTGAGTGTACGGCATAATGTTTGGCGCAAGCGTGTAGTTTGTCGTATTTTGCCGAGTCGGGGCCTTGTAGTGCGTTGACTACTGCTACCCCCATTGCGGTGGTCAGATAAGGGTCTTCGCCATACGTCTCTTGTCCTCGTCCCCACCGAGGATCGCGGAAGATATTGATGTTGGGCGTCCAAAAGGTAAGCCCTTGGTATCGTTTGTACTGTCCACGATTGTTGAACTCACGGTTTTTGGCACGTGCTTCATCTGAAGCCGCATCAAACACTTGGTATACAAGATTGTCGTTGAAAGAAGCCGCCATACCGATGGTTTGAGGGAACACCGTAGCAAGCCCGGCACGAGCCACTCCGTGTAGCACCTCGTTCCACCATTCGTAGGGGCGGATACCCAAACGAGGAATAGCTGGTGAGTTGTTTTGCATCAACGAGGCCTTTTCTTCTAAGGTAAGTCGTTGCAATAAATCGTCGGCTCGTTGTTCTGGGGTAAGCGAAGTGTCTTGATAGGGTCGTTTTTGTGCGCACATAGACAAGGCGGTTAATAAGGCTGTTCCCAGTAAAAATAGTTTTAATAGTCGCTTTTTAATCATAAGGTATGTTTTTGTTAAATTAGATTTGCTATGGATTGCAATACTACAAGAAAATTGCTAAATGGGTTGGTAATTATTGATAGAAATGGCGCAAAGTTGCTTCTTATTTGTATCAGATATTATTCTGTGTGTAACATTTGGTGTAGATGTCGCTTTTTTGTGCTACAAATAAGTACAAAACCAAGCTTTTATTCGTCTTTTTAGCAATAAACTATTTGTAACTGTAAGCTAATAAAGAAAAACTATGAGTAAAAGAAATATGAAAGATTGGGCCGAAGGCATCATTGCCCAAAAGGAGGTGGTAGCTATTCCTATTATGACACACCCAGGCATTGAACTAATAGGGAAAATGGTGCGTGATGCAGTGACCGACGGGATGGTGCAATACGAGGCTATCAAGGTGCTGGCTGATAAGTATCCAATGGCAGCCTCTACTGCCATTATGGACTTGACGGTAGAGGCTGAAGCTTTTGGTGCGGAGGTTGTTTTCCCCGAAAACGAAGTACCCAGTGTCACTGGCCGATTGCTTGTGGATGAAGCAGCTATTGCGCGTTTAGAAGTTCCTGCATTAAACAAAGGGCGCATTTCGCAATATCTCAAAGCTAATATGATGGCTGCCAAAAATATCACCGATCGTCCCGTATTTGCGGGTTGCATTGGGCCTTATTCGCTTGCTGGCCGTCTTTACGATATGTCCGAGATAATGATGCTTATCTATATCAATTCCGAAGCTGCCGCACAACTGCTGCGTAAGTGCTCCGATTTTATCTTGCGATATTGTATGGCATTAAAGGCTACTGGTGTTGCAGGCGTGATTATGGCAGAACCTGCTGCGGGCTTGTTATCGAATGATGACTGTTTGGCTTACTCATCGAATTATATAAAAGAAATAGTAGATAAGGTACAAGACGACCAATTTATGGTGGTGCTGCACAATTGTGGAAACACTGGAAACTGCACTCAAGCAATGGTGGCTACAGACGCTGCTGCTTATCACTTTGGTAACAAAATAGATATGGTGGAAGCCCTAAAAGATGTGCCTGCTGATAAGTTGGCGATGGGAAATCTTGATCCTGTAAGCTTGTTTAAGGCCGCTACGGTGGGTGAGATGCGCCAAGCTACCGACGATTTGTTACAAGCCACTCGTGAATACCCCAACTTTGTGCTCTCCAGTGGATGCGATACTCCCCCGCATACTCCATTTGCTAATATCGACGTTTTCTTTGAAACCCTGCATCAATTTAATGAAAATCGCTAACGAAGTCACACTTGCCGACCTTTCCATCTCATTGCCCGATGTTTACGGGGCAATGGGATGTGATACGGCATTTATAGACCCTGTGCTCGAAGCCGAGACAAAACAGTTATTGATGGAGCTGAGCGAGGTGCTTCGTGCCCAATACTCTTTTTTCTCTGTCGAAGGTGTGCTCAATCCTACTACGCAGGGTCTCACAGTGAATGATACCTTCTTTTCAATAGGAAATATCATTGCACGTCAACTACGTGGTTCGGAAGCGTTTGTTTTTTTTGTAGCTACTGCTGGCGATGCTTTTGAACAATGGCAACACGCTTCCCACATCAAAAATGATATATTGAAAAGCTACATTGCCGACTCGATAGGTAGTGTGATTGCCGAACGTGTGGCAGACGTGATGGAAATCACTCTGCGGCAACAACTCTTATCAAATGATTGGAACTACACCAATCGATACAGCCCCGGGTATTGTGGATGGCACGTGAGCCAACAAGAAAAACTATTCTCTCTTTTCTCCGACAAAAATCCTTGTGGCATACGTCTTACTCAGTCTTACTTAATGCTTCCTATCAAATCGGTGAGTGGCGTAATAGGTATAGGTTCCGATGTGCAAAAACACGATTACACGTGTGGTTTATGCTCTTATCAGAATTGTTTCCGGCGCAATCGTCGATAAGGTTTATCTCAATAAAGAATACATATGTAGTTTTTTACTCTCTAAAGTCATAATGCTACTTTTACACTTTAAACAAATCGTCAGTACCATTGTTTAGTCCATAGTTTGCTATAATTACTGATTGTTAAAACTTAAAGGCATAAAAAAAAAGGCACATAGCTGTTACTATGTACCTTTATGAATGTGGAGCATATCGGACTCGAACCGATCACCTCAACACTGCCAGTGTTGAAATAAAGGTTGAAAATCAGTCTGTTACGCTTATAAGTGTTCATAAACAGTGTTTATATCAGTTGTTTATCTATTACAAAGGTATAATTTGCGCTTTATAATACAAACAAATAAACCGCTAACTTATATGTTAACGGTTTTTCTTTGTAATGTAATCAGGGGTGTAATGTTTGATTGGCTTAGCGTTTAATTAATATAAGTCTTATTGTTTACTACTTT
>CAMTPA010000123.1 GCA_947074275.1 uncultured Bacteroides sp. | reverse complement strand
AATACCTATTGAAAACTGAGAAATGGAGCTTTGTGAAAAGCCCCATTTTTTTTTGTTTTCGTATCTTTACCAAAAATATGAAAAAGGCTGAATCATTTGTTTCAAAAGAGCTTGTATATAGTTTGATGTTTAACTATTGATTAATGTCAAGTGAATGAATGATATAGCTTGTTGTTAAATTTATAAATAGATAATGTAATTATGTTTTCTGGAATCGTAGAGGAATATGCTACGCTGGTAGCTTTAGAAAAAGAACAAGAGAATATTCACTTCACCTTCAATTGCTCGTTTGTAAATGAATTGAAAATAGATCAGAGCATCTCTCACAATGGCGTTTGTCTTACAGTAGTAAGCCTCACAGATGACACTTATACTGTAACAGCAATGAAAGAAACTCTTGAATGTTCCAACTTAGGGCTGTTGGTTGTAGGCGATAAGGTAAACATCGAACGTAGTATGATGATGAATGGCCGTTTGGATGGACATATTGTGCAAGGTCACGTAGACCAAACCGCTACCTGTGTTGCAATAGATGATGCCGATGGAAGTTGGTATTTCACTTTTCAATATGCTTTTGATAAAGAGATGGCTCAACGTGGTTATATTACTGTTGATAAAGGTTCTGTAACTGTTAATGGTGTAAGCCTGACTGTATGCAACCCAACCGATGATACTTTTCAGGTAGCTATTATTCCTTACACTTACGAACATACCAATTTTCATACCTTTAAGATTGGTAGTGTTATCAACTTAGAATTTGATATTATCGGCAAATACATAAGCCGTATGATTGCTTATCGATAAAATTAAATAAAGATACTGATGAACAGTGATTTTCTACAATTGGTATTGAATAGGCAGAGTGATCGTGCTTTTGATAAGAGTCGGTCGATAGAAAATGAGAAATTAGAGCATATATTAGAAATTGCACGTTTGGCCCCTTCGGCTTGTAATGCACAACCTTGGAAATTTGTTGTAGTGACTGATAAGGCTTTGGCTGCTGAGGTTGGCAAAGCCGCAGCAGGCTTTGGTATGAATAAGTTTGCAAAAGACGCTCCTGTGCATGTCTTAATTGTAGAAGAATCGGCTAATATAACGTCTATGCTGGGTGGTAAATGGAAAGATAAACATTTTCCTTTAATTGATATAGGCATTGTAGCTGCACATTTTGCGTTAGCAGCCGAAAGCGTAGGATTAGGATCTTGTATAATTGGCTGGTTCGATGAAGTTAAAATCAAGGCGTTAGTAGGGATTCCTGCTTCCAAACGTTTGCTCTTGGATATTGTTATAGGCTATCCCACAAAAGAAAAGCGAAAAAAGATCCGTAAATCAAAAGAAAAAATCATTAGCTTTAATCGATATTAAGGATAGGTATGTAGCTTGATTTGATGGAAACTATAAATCTTTCAGCAGAATTTTGCTTGTTTTGCTGTAATACTCTTTACGGGAATCTATTAATATTTTCCATTCACCTCTAAACTCTTCCTCTTTATCTATTTTGAAATTTTCTGAGCCGTGAGTATCTATTCGCTCAAATAATAAGGCTACGTTCATCTGATTTATATCGAAAGCGGGGAGATAATGTATCTCTTCGCTTTTGTTTTCTTCGTATGATTCGTTGATAAAGCCAATTTCTAATAATAAATAAATAATTTGTCTTGTTAGTCGGATAGGGATTTGGTATTCGATGGATAGCTCTTCGGCTGTATAAGGTTTCACGCCTTTCACAAAACGTTTCACGATGAGTGACATAATAAGTACCGTTATAAAATCTTTATAGCGCTGGCTGATATTGCGAGTGTCTTTGTCGAAGCTAAAGTTTTGAATATTTTGGCAAGCATAGGTTAGCAATGCTCCAAAAAGACAAATAGTCCACGATATTTGCATCCATAATAAAAATAAAGGTAAGGCGGCAAATGTACCATAAATAGCATTGTATTTTGAGACAAACAATTGACTGCCTATGTATAAATACTGAAATGCTTGATAAGCACTACCTGCCAGCACACCTGCTAAAAATGCGTACCTAAACTTCACATTGGTATTTGGCATAAAAATATATAGCCCTGTAAACATAATCCAAGTGATGGCAAATGGTATTAAGCCAACTAAAAATTTGAAGATGGGAGTGAGAAGCTCATATTCAGTCATTTGATCAAGCATCGTGGTCATAAATACAGAAACACCTCCCGAGATAACCAATAGGATAGGGGTGATAAGCAACATTGAAAAGTAATCTGTAACCATTCGATGCCAACTTCTCATATTTTTAATGTTCCAAATGCGATTGAAGGTGATCTCGATATTATTTATCAGATTTAATACAGTGGCCAACAACATCACCAAACCGACACCTATAAAAACCCCGCCTTTAGTTTCTGCGAGATAAGAATCTACAAACTGCATAATGGTACGTGTGGTTTCTGTGTCTCCACCAAACTCTTGATGAAGTTGATGTTCCATTAGATTGGAAAAGCCAAAACCACGAGCAATGGCAAAAAGTACGGCTAAAATAGGTACTGTGGCAAGAAGCGTGCTGTAAGTTAATGCTGCCGCTTTGGTCATAATGCGATCTTCGATAAAGCGGTCTATGCAAAGATAGATGGTTTTAATGATGCTATAAATGGAGTACTTGGTACGTGTCACTTCATTTTCGGTAATACGCCAAATGTCATAAGTGAGGAATTTCCATATTTCAGCTATTTTCTTCTTCATAGAAGCTTAGAGATTAGTATTTTTAAATAAAGCAGTCGACCTATAAGCCGGGTTCTGTTCTTTACACAAAATAAAGTGTCTGTCATTTATCTGAGCGAAGCGTCACCACTCCGCTTTAGCGGTCTACCCTCCGACTGGAGCGAGCAGCTCTCTTAATGCCGGTTTACATGACCTTACAACTCCTAAGACGCACAGCTCAACACGTCGCCGTGTGACTGGTGGGCTTTTACCCCGCCTTCTCACCCTTACCTTGCAAAAGCAAGGCGGTTATTTTCTTCTACGTTACTCCACCCTCGCGGACAGCTTTCTGTTAGGAAGTAGGATGCTCTTTGTTGCCCGGACTTTCCTCCTGCATCAATAAAATGCACGCGACAGACCGGTCTACTGCTTTAAGTCTGCAAAAGTAGACATTTATTTTGTTTTCACTAAAAAATAAACATAAACTTTCTTGATATTGTTTTGCCAATCTATATCTTTGCTCACATCAATCTTCTTTGATTATGAGAAAAAAAATACAAATATTTCTATGTGTTGTGTTTGCTGTTTTGCAACTCAATGCACAAGATGTGTGCGAAATGTCTTCCGACTCGATATACGGTGTGGTCAATGTTTCAGTCTGCAATATGCGCAAAGATGGCAAGTTTACCTCTGGCATGGAAACACAAGCCCTCTTGGGGATGCCTATCAAGATACTTCAATTCAATGGTTGGTACGAGATTCAAACTCCTGATGATTATACAGGATGGGTACATCGAAAAGTGATAACTCCGATGTCGGCCGAAGCGATGAACCAATGGAATAAAGCTTCTAAGGTGGTTGTGATGTCCCACTATGGCTTTGCCTATCAATCGCCCAATAAAGAATCATTGCCAGTATCGGATATAGTAGGAGGAAATCGATTGAAATATGAAGGGGTGCAACAGGGCTTTTATAAAGTATCGTATCCTGATGGAAGACAAGCTTATATTTCTATGGAAGATGCAATGCTTGAAGATGAGTGGAGAAAAATGTTGCAACAAGATGCCCTAAGCATACTTCAAACGGCCTATTCGCTGCAAGGAGTCCCTTATCTATGGGCTGGTACATCGTCCAAAGGGGTTGATTGTAGTGGATATGTGCGTACAGTGCTTTTTATGCACGATATTATAATTCCTCGCGATGCTTGGCAGCAAGCACTTGTAGGCCAGCGTATAGATGTAAAGACAGGACTTAGCGGATTACTACCAGGTGATTTGCTGTTTTTTGGAACGAAAGCTTCCGATGAACGACCTGAAGTTGTATCTCACGTGGCATTTTATATGGGCGATGCCAAGTTTATTCATTCGATGGGCGATGTACACGTGGGAAGTCTTGACCCTGCTGATGCTCTGTATGATGAGATGAATACAAATCGTTTGCTTTATGGAGGACGAATATTACCTTATGTAAACCAAGAAAAACAAATAAATACAACACTGCAAAATGTTTATTATCAACAGGTTGATAAACCTTAATATCTGACTTGTCAAAAGTTAATGGATTAGAGATGAAACCTTAATAGTCGACTTGCAATATATTAATATGTAATTGTGATGCAAAATAGAAGAGATTTTTTGAAAACTGCGGCTTTGGCCACATTGGGGGTGGGGCTTTCAAGCCAACAAAGCTGGGGAAACAACCAATCTTTATTTTCTGTAAATAGCTTAGGTAAGAGTGCTAAGATGAAAATGAAGTTTTTTCCATACGAATTGCAATTGAAACACGTGTTCACCGTAGCTGCTCATTCGCGAAAAACAACTCCCGATGTGCAAGTTGAGATTGGTTATGATGGTGTAGTGGGTTATGGAGAGGCATCTATGCCGCCTTATTTAGGCGAAAGTATCGACTCGGTTATGTCGTTTTTAAGCAAGGTAGACTTAGGTCAATTTAATGACCCTACTCAGTTAGACGATATTTTAAATTATATCGACCGTATTGCACCGGGTAATACAGCGGCCAAGGCAGCCGTCGATATTGCTCTGCACGATTTGGTTGGAAAACTTCTAAATGCACCGTGGTATCAAATGTGGGGTTTAAATAAAGAACAAGCTCCTGCTACTACTTTTACCATTGGTATTGATACGCCCGATGTTGTTCGGCAAAAAACAGAGGAGGTTGCGGGGCAATTTAATATTCTTAAAGTCAAAGTCGGTGGGGCTAACGACAAAGAAATGATTGAAACGATTCGCACGATTAGCAATCTTCCTATTGCCGTAGACGCTAACCAAGGATGGACTGATAAATATCAGGCTCTCGATATGATTAATTGGCTTCACAGCAAGGGAGTGGTAATGGTGGAGCAACCTATGCCCAAAACGCAGCTTGATGATATAGCGTGGGTGACACAGCAAAGTGTTTTGCCTATATTTGCTGATGAGTCTTTGCAACGATTAAACGATGTTTTACCGCTAAAAGGGGCGTTTACAGGTATCAATATCAAGCTTATGAAGTGTACTGGAATGCGTGAGGCTTGGAAGATGCTGACTGTGGCTCGTGCTTTGGATATGAAAGTAATGATTGGTTGTATGACCGAAACGTCGTGTGCTATTTCGGCTGCTGCACAGTTGTCGCCAGCTGTGGATTTTGCCGACTTAGATGGCAATCTTTTGATTTCTAATGATCGTTTTAAGGGATCGGTCGTAGTTGATGGAAAAATAACTTTAAATGAAAAAGCTGGTATTGGTGTGTCTCTTTTATAACCTCTTTGGTATTGGTAGGAAAAGGTTTATTTGTGTTTAGTATTCGTAAATTTTCATTTCTGCTATATGTTATTTATATCGTGCAATAAATGTGAATTTGGCCTATTTTGCCGTTAACCGCTGTTAAGTGTTTTGTTTCACCGTTAAAAGTGAACAAAAAAGAAGGATGAGTGAAATAAGCGAATGATATTTGTTTTTAATTTAACGTCGTAAGGTTAAAACAGACGCATAAAATTAACGCTTTAATTAATAGAAATAGTATGAGACAAACAATTAAAAAAGTAGTAGGTGTAAGCGCAGTGGTGCTGCTTAGTGCAGGTGTAGCTGGTATTACTACCTATAAGATGATGCAAGCACACTTGGATAATCAGCCAGTTGCTTTTAATGATTTATTTCAGCAGAACTCAACTGCAAAGTTGGCTTCTTTCGACTCCACTACTCAACCTGTTGATTTTACAAAAGCAGCAGAAAGTTCGCTTCACGCCGTTGTTCATATACAGGCTACTCAGCAGGCAAAAGCACAGTCGGCGCAAGCTCCCGTAGATATTTTTGAATATTTTTTTGGAGGTCGTGGACGTGGCCAGCAGCAACAAGCTCAGCCACAAGTAGGTTTTGGGTCTGGAGTGATTGTGTCCAAAGATGGATATATTGTGACCAACAATCACGTGATAGATGGTGCGGATGAAATAACAGTGAAACTCAACGATAATCGTGAGTTTAAAGCTCGCTTGATAGGCTCTGACCCCAGCACCGATTTGGCCTTGGTAAAAGTGGAGTCGAAAGATGAATTACCAACAATCCCTGTCGGCAATTCTGATAATCTGAAAGTAGGAGAATGGGTATTGGCAGTGGGCAACCCCTTTAATTTGAATTCTACCGTTACGGCTGGTATCGTGAGTGCTAAAGCTCGTTCGCTGGGAGTGTACAATGGTGGTATCGAGTCATTTATTCAAACCGACGCTGCAATTAACCGTGGGAATAGTGGTGGAGCTTTGGTGAACGCCAAGGGTGAATTGGTGGGCATCAACTCGGTGCTTTCTTCTCCTACGGGTGCTTATGCGGGATATGGGTTTGCTATTCCAACTACAATTATGACCAAAGTAATAGCAGATCTTAAAGAATATGGTACGGTGCAACGTGCATTACTCGGTATTAAGGGTGCATCACTTGGTGGAAATCTGATGGAAGATCAGCAGAAAATAGACAATACGGGTACTACTCTTCGCGATAAAGCCAAAGAGTTTGGTGTGACAGGTGGTGTTTGGGTAAGAGAAATTGTTGATGGTGGTTCGGCTGCATCGGCAGATATTCAAGAAAATGATGTGATTGTAGGTATCAACGATAAAAAAGTTCATAGCTTTGCCGATCTACAAGAAGCATTGGCACAACATCGTCCCGGTGATAAGATAATGGTAAAAGTGGTTCGCAATAAGAAAGAAAAAACAGTTTCGGTAGTTTTGAAAAACGAGCAAGGCACTACTAATATCGTTAAAGAGGCAGGAATGGATATACTTGGAGCTGCCTTTAAAGAATTGCCCGACGACTTAAAGAAACAACTCAATTTGGGTTATGGATTGCAAGTCACTGGAGTAAATGGGGGCAAAATGGCGGAGGCTGGTATTCGCAAAGGATTTATTATCCTTAAAGCCAACGACCAACCAATGCGCACCGTGACTGACTTGGAAACTGTGATGAAAGCAGCGGTGAAATCACCCAATCAGGTATTGTTTTTAACAGGTATATTCCCATCAGGTAAACGAGGTTATTACGCTGTTGATTTGACACAAGAATAACCATTCTATCAATAATTGTAATTTAAGCTAACAAAATAGAAAAAAGGGCATCGGCACACAACCAGCTGGTGTCCTTTTTGTTTTGTTGCTATAAATAATAATGTCGAAAAAGTTACGTTAGAATAGTGGGTTAACAAATTATTTGTTGTAACTTTGCACTCCAAACTGTTTTAGAAGAATGAGACAACTTAAGATTACTAAAAGTATCACTAACAGAGAGAGCGCTTCTCTTGACAAGTATTTACAAGAAATAGGTCGTGAAGATCTTATCACTGTAGAAGAAGAAGTAGAGCTAGCTCAACGCATCCGCAAAGGCGATCGTATAGCATTGGAAAAACTAACGCGTGCAAATCTTCGTTTCGTAGTATCAGTAGCCAAGCAGTATCAAAATCAAGGGCTGAGTTTGCCCGACCTTATTAATGAAGGTAATTTAGG
>CAMTPA010000122.1 GCA_947074275.1 uncultured Bacteroides sp. | reverse complement strand
TATCCGAGAACAGCTTTCCCGTGTCACGGTCTGCCAATATAACATCCGTGCGCAGCTTCTGGTTTTCGTCTCCAAACAGAAAGTTCATCAAAAACACGCCATATACCGCCTTGATGTTGAACATCCAATTGTCTCCTTTCTCGCCTTGTCTTGCTATGGCACTGGACAGGTAGAACAACGCCCGTTCCCTAAAGTGAACTTGCGATCGGTTTTGCATCTCCACGATAATCTGCTCTCCCGTGTCGGTGGTGCAATAAATATCGTATATCACCACTCGCTCATCTGGATAGAAAGGCATCTGCTCATTGTTGAGGAAGGTGAGGTCTGTTATCACCCGCTCGCCTTCGAGCAATGCGTTCAAGAAGTCTATCAACAACTCTTTAGTTACCTCTTGGCCGAATATTTTTTTAAACCCGTAGTCGGTAAACGGGTTGATGAATCTGCTCATACGCTTCTCACAGTTTATTTTGTTTGTAATTAGTTGTTTGCAAAGAAACGAAAAAAGAGTGAATCTATTGCTTTTCTGCCTCTGCTTTCTGCGTTTCTGTACCTTGTTTTAAAAGTGGCTCAAATCTATCACTCCAAAGTCAGGATCTTTGTCGGGTTGCCAAGTACGCACGTGTATAATAGGCTCTTTGGGATTGTTCAGGTCTACCATCAAAAATAAATAGCCCGTGTCACCATAGCTCGACGAAAAATAATCTTGTTTGATTTGGATGCCATATATTTCGCCTCCCACACCCGATTTGCGTATCTGGTTATCGGCAAAGCGCAGGTTGATGTATTCGTTTCCTGCAAAGATGTGTTTCAGTCGTTTCATAAACTCCGCTTTGGTTTGGCGCGTGTATTTCACGGCTTCTTTGCTCATTGGTTGTCCCTCATTGATACCCGCTTTGTGTTTTAGCACCGAGCCAGTGATAATCAACGCATCGTCCGAGAAGATACTGTTGATGTAGTCGTAGCGTTTCAGCGCATAGGCTGTTTTGTAGCTTTCGAGGAAGTTGATAAGCACCTTGCGCACATCGTCGCCCCACGAAGTTTGGTTGATTATGTCGTCTACGGCAGACTTGTTTAGTCCGAACGAAAGAGCGTCTATTTTTCCATCAGCATCTATTGTAAATGTAATATCCTCCACAAAAGTACGGTTGTTTCCGCTGAAACTGAAGCTCATCGGTATACTGCGACAAGTCACTTCGCCGTTGCACTCCAAAAAGGTGAGTTCGGGTTTGCGCACAATCTTTGCATTGCCATATTTTATCAGTTGGTTGAACATCTCCATCCCTTTTAGCGTGCATAGCGACTCTATGTTGGCGAAGTCTTTCGTTTGTATCGCCATTTCCACCGCATTCATCGTGTTTCTCAACTCTTCAGTCTCTGTATCGGGCAAAAAGCGCATCAGTGATTCAGTTTGTTTTGCGCCTTCACTTGCCATCATTGTGGCTGTTGAGCTGCCATCCTCTTCGCTGGCAAGTTTCAAGTAGCAGTTGCGCATCGGGATGGGGGTGATAGATTGCATTACCTCCGATAGTTCGTTGTCTATGTTCGATTCCCCTTCAAACATATATTCCGTTTTCAGTTGCATTCCTTTGGCACTCGCCATAGCGGGTAGCTCTATGATGCCCAGTCCATCTTTTGCCGAGAATATGTTCGACCAATCGCGCCCATCAAAATAAGTATAGTCGAAGTTGCGTGCAGGAATGCCTTTGTATAGCACCTTCACGTCTACCGTTTTCAAATCGTTGTCTACGTTCACCCCGCCAATCGACACTTCTAAATGAGCGAAAATATCGTTCATCTGTTTCGGAATCCAGTTGCACAGCAGTTGTTCGTTGCCTTCATCGTCAGTCCACGTCAGGAAGTTGCCATCGGGGTAGCTTTGTAGCAAGATGAGTGCCCAATAGTAGTAGCGCAGTGCATCTGCCACTTGCGCTTTCTTTTCGGCCTTCACTCCCTCTTTGGTAAAATCGAGTAGTTTGTTTTTGCGTCCTTCAAATATGCGTTGAATCTCACTCACTTTGATATAGCGCATCACGGCGGCCTCTGGCTCGTTTTGAATCACGATGCGACGTGTATTGTTGAGCGTAGCGCGGGAGTAGGTGTTGATAACCGACTTGAACGTTTCGTTCAGATTCACCTCCTCGTTTTCGGTACCTCCTTCGGTGAGTTGGCTAAACTGACTCGATACATTGGTGGAAATTTGGCTGATGAGTGCTGCCAAAGCCTCGTTGTCGGCCTTTTTGAGAGTCGAAGCATTGCCTGTGCCCCAAATATACTCTTTACTACTTTGTATTTCCTCTATCGACTGAGCGAACGACACGGTGGCAATAAACAGAAACAAAACGGATAATAATGATTTTTTCATACAGATTTCATAAAAATGTCTTTCATTGCAAATATAAGGGCTTTTTATTAAAAATAATAAGAATATGTTCTTTTTTTGGTGCAATAAACTGACATATAGGGGTGATGTGATAGAATCATTGGCTCTTTGTATTGTGCCGATTGGCAGCATCTTCATAGTGGAGTTGTCAACTCTTAATAGTTTCATTAGTTTCATCGCATTGAAACTAAAGTTTCAGTTAGGTGAAACAAAAGTTTCTCCCCTTTGAAACAAAAGTTTCAAGGCGGTGGAACTAAACAGCTGTTGTGGGGTTTGTGGAGCGGTTTGTGATAACCTGAAATGGGTTGTCACAATGCAGCCTTAGCCCTATTATTGGTTGACAAGATTTATTTTAATCCCTGGTTTTGGTTGTCTGCCTTATACTTTATCTATAAGATAAAAAAGTATCCGATAAAGAAGTTATTCAGTTCCTTTATCGGATATTTATAAATTATGCTTTATGTATGAACGAATTTATTTGGGAGTATCAGCTTCAACCTTTGTTGTGCTATCTGTTGTTGTGGCAGCAGTAGCCGGTTCGGTTGGTTTTGCAGCGGTAGTTGCAGTTGTTGTAGCTGATGCGGGAGTTGCTACTGCTGTGGCAACGGCTACTTTGACAGCATTTGCCAAGTGCATTGCAGCGGCATCTTCGGCTTGTTGTTTTGCAATGTAAGCAGCTACATCGGGCACATATCCAGCAGGCCATTTAGAAATCTGATGAGGTTCGCGTCCTTCAAGTTCGTAATCGAATGGTTCGAAGTCTGATTCGGGGTTCTTCCAGCTTTTCTTATGACAAGCATAAATAATGAATGGAATAAAGAAGAATACGATTACGCAAGCAATCAAAATTCCAACGTATACGCCAGGTTTACCAGTTCCGATTTGGCTGGGTGGTACAAAACTTACTACGGTTGCCAATAAAGCACCAAGTAACCCCACTACACCTACAACCCATACGCCTACTGATCCACCAGGAATCTTGAATGGACGAATCTTGTTGGGTTGTGTACGTCTAAGTTCCAATACGGCTACATACATAATGATGTACATAATCAAGTAAATGATAGTGGCCAATTGAGAAAGCAATTGATAGGCCGACTGTATGGAAGGAAGAACGGCAACTACAAAAGTTAAAATAGTGATAAAACCACCTTGTACTAAAAGGATAGGAACTTGAATACCGTGTTTGTTTACTCTTTGTAAACTTTTGGGTAGATAACCTGCTCTACCTACTGTTAAAAGACCGGTAGAAGGACCTGCGATGATAACACTAACTTGTCCTAACACACCAAATGCAATAAACAGAGCCATAATATTGCCCAACCAGGGTACATGAAGCATTGCCCAGAAATCTTTGTATGCAATCAACAGGGTTTGAGTTAAGTTGATTTGTGATTCTGGAATGACAAGACCTACTGCCAATGTGCAAAGAATGAAAATAATGATTGTCATTACGGCAGCAATCAAAATGGAAATAGGGTAGTTGCGACTTGGATTTGGCATATGCTCGATGTGTACGGCTTGTTGTTCCATACCAGCGAAGAACAAGAAGATACTTGCTGCCAACACCAAATTGTCGAAGTTGCTGAAATCGGGGAAGAAATCTTGATGTACAGGTAGATAAACGTGTTTGCCCATACAAAGATATACAATACCCAAGATGATAAGAATGGCGGCAGGGATAATGGTACCAAACAAACCTCCCATTGTACTTAACTTCGCAGAAGATTTCATACCTCTGAAGGTATTCAATGAAGCAGCCCAATACACACCTAATAAAATAAGAATCATATATAGCTTATTGTCACCAAGCTTTTCGGCACTTGCTTCGGGTAAGAATATATATGCAATAGATACTCCACCGAATATTAATACCGATGGAAACCAAATAACGATAGCCTGCCATTGGTAATATAAGGCGGCAAACCCCCAACGTGCGCCAAATGCTTCACTAATCCAGCGGAATACACCACCCTTTTTAGGAAATGTAGAAGCTAATTCGGCTGCAACGAGTGATACCGGAATAAGAAATACGATAGCAGCGAAAAGATAATAGAAAATAGAGGTCAAACCATACTCTGCCTGAGATGGTAAACCTCTTAAACTAACGATAGTGGTGACGTTCATAATTGCAAACGCCCATACACCAATCACAGCACCTTTTTTGATGCCCGCCGATGCTCCACCACCTTTTGTAGGAGTTGAATCTGATCCCATAATTAAAGTTTAGATTTAAAAACGGTTTGCGAAGTGTTGTGAGCAGTCGAAAATAGGCTCGTTTCTTCGCAAACCATTTAGTTATTGATTTTATTCTAATTCAACGAATTAAATTTCGTCGAACTCTTTCATTACTTCATCGCGTGCAGCAGCTACGCAAACCAACATATGATCCATTACTTCTGGAGTTACGAACACATTCATCGGGAATGATTTAATAGCATAAATCACAGCTTCAGGATCGTGTTCATCTCTGTTGTAATTGGTTGTTCTGAAACCTGTGCTGAAGCTCATATATGGAGTATATTTGCCATTAATCATATGACCTTCACGATACCAAGCGTATAGTTTATCGCCGATAGCGTGAATGATACGATTGTGCTTAATCAACTCAGAACGTTTATTTGGATCATTCAATTCTTCTTCAAATTGCTTACGAGCATCTACGCCTACTGGATATGGACGGAATAGAGTGATAAATCCGCTGTCGTCAGGATTAGCAATCACCATATCGTCTCTTCTTCCAATCAAGTCGTATAGGTAATATTTCACCTCTTCGATACCACCAATGATGGCCTGCATACCTTCCATACCAAAGTATTTCAAAGTAGCCCATCCTGCTAATGAACCAGAGCTTGTACGTGAAACCTCACAAGTATAATACATAGGATTGTAAGGAGTGCGTACTTGCAAGTAAGCATCTTTGCCACGACGGTGCAAATCTTCAAACTCTTTGGCGTTTTTGTATACGAAGCAGCTACTAACATAAGGAGCAAAACCTAATTTATGGAAGTCGATACCGATGGCGTCGGCATAATAGATCTCCTTGTACATTTCGGCATTGCGTTTCAAGATAGGAAGTATTCTTTCAGAGAACTGAAGAGGATTCTTATCGAAATCATAATGTTTGAAATAAATCCAAGACCATCCAACTACACAGTCGCAATACAACAAAGCTTTACCATAACCTTTGGGGTTAGGATATTGATCCATTACTGCACGTACTTTTGCAACGGGGTCGAAAGCGCAAGCGTCGGTAGTACCCATTGTACAAGTTACCGAAGATACAGGAATACCCTTTTCAGTCAAATCTTTCATCACGCGTGCAAGGTCTTCTACGTCCATTTGGTTGGTTTCGGGATCTGTTTTAATGCGGATAATATTGTCCATACCAATACCCATCCAGTCGGTAGCATTTTGCTGAGCGAAGTGAGCTTGTTCTGAACAAAGAATTTTAGCATCAACACGAACGCCTTTGTAGCGAGAATCTGGTAATACGCGAGTTAATCCGTATTTCACACTGTAAGTCCAGCAACCACCGCCACCCCATGTGTAAATAGCGCCAGCTTCGGTAGGAGCCCACCCAATTAGGTTGGCAATCATACCTGCTGTTTCCAGTTCGGCTTTGTGAACATTGTAAGAGTACTCACCTTCGAGAATGTTGGGAGCGTAAATTTGACTAATCATAGATGCAACAATACCAGCAGTGTTGCATTGTGGAATGATATTACACATAGTCAAAGGATTGCCCCAGTTTGGCGCACCTTGGAAAATGGTAAATACATCGTCAATGATTTGATCGATTGGTTCACCCTTTTCAGGCACTTTCACGTCTTTTACTTCAGGATAAGTGTAGTGCAATGCCGAATCTGTGCCTAAGAACACAGGACCACCCGTTGTAGCGTCAGGTTTCAATTCATCCATTTTTCTCACAGCTTTAGCTACTGTATCTGCCAATGGATCTACCGATCCACGAAATGGAGAAGGAAATTCGCTGCACATAATCTTACGATAAGCAGCCCATTTTGGTGCATCTTCTACAATTTGTCCGTCATTCCAAATTTGTCCGAAATTCTTTTCATTTTCTGCCATAATTCAAAAAATTAAAAGGTTAAATATATGTTAATTAAAAAACAGTATTATAATAACATTCGGCTACACGTTATGTTTAAGTAAATTTTGAATTTATATCTTTTTTAAAGTAGTTTGTTTCTTTAGCTGTTGATTAACAGTTTGATATTTCTGATTTAGTGTTTGCTCTTTATCTATTTTAAAGTACAGTGTAAATGTTTGTTTTATTTGTTAATTTGTGTATTTATCGTATGCCTCTATTCTATATAATATATATAGCAATTCTTTTCTATTGTTAAATTTGATGTGTAATCAAGTTAATCCACTAATAAAACCGAACAAGAATGAAGTAGGCTTGTTAAAGTGTGCATCGAATAAATTAAAATAAGAATACTAACAGGGTGAAAATCCCCTTTTAATTATAAACTTTAAATAATAAATTCATTATGGCTACAAAAAAGTATCTTCCTATTGTACAGGAACTGATTGACATGATTGCTAAAAATGGTTGGCAAGGTAAGTTTGACGAAGCTTTTAAAAATGCAAAAGCTTTAAACGTGGTAGATTTTGACGATATTAAGACTTTGGATGATTATTTTGATTGGATTAATGCACAATTGACTTGGGCTCCATTCGAAAAAGCTGATGGACGCGAAGTGTATAGACACGTATGTAAATTCTACTTCTTGCTTCAACAAGAACCAGTAGTGGAATTGCAAAATAAAGTAGTAGCTCACGATAGCGAACAACCTCTTACTCCACTATCAGATTGGATTGTACGCTGGGTTACTGAGTTGGGTAAGTTTATGGATACTCCAGAATCATTGACTCCTGAAACAGAAAAAACATTCTTTGACACTCCTGCTTACAATATGCACGAATACATTCGTCCACGTGGTGGTTGGGGAACATTCAACAAATTCTTTGCTCGTCGCACAAAACCTGGCTATCGTCCAATAGCTGCAATAGCAGACCCTTCTGTTATTACTTCTCCTGCCGACTCGGTATTTGATGGCCAATGGGAAGTTCGCTCTGATTCTCACGTAAATATTAAAGGTATCTATTGGAAGATTGAAGAATTGCTTGAAGGTAGCCCATATAAAGATCGCTTCAATGGTGGTGTGTGGATGCACGCATTTTTGAATACTACCGACTATCACCGTCAACACGCTCCTGTTGCAGGTAAAGTTGTTGAGTCACGCAATATTCAAGGTACTGCTTATTTGGAAGTTATCGCTGATCCTATTCCTGGACAAGATGGTAAGAGCAAATTGGCTATGAAACGTAATTTTGATGCTCCAGATGATCCAGGTTATGAAT
>CAMTPA010000121.1 GCA_947074275.1 uncultured Bacteroides sp. | reverse complement strand
TAAAGATACGGAGCTGCTGACGGTATTAATAGACGGAGTTTACCGAAGGCTTACATTCGTACTTGTTTTTAAAGAATGAAAAATAGTCTTTGATTACTATTTAAACTTGCTCAAGTCCTTACTCAAACTTAAAACAAAGGTTTTATTCTAAATTTTCTACTTATTTATTGTATCCAATAAGCAATATGTAAACGAACCATTTATTGCTCTATTTTTCTCAAATATCCAAATTCTATTATTTTTTTATTATTTTTGCTTAAACATATAAAAAATGACTATGAATATCTTGTTAAATTTAATTTGGTTACTCTTGGGAGGAATCTTAACTGCTATTGAATATCTCATTTCGAGCGTATTGATGATGATTACCATTATTGGAATACCGTTTGGGTTACAAACACTTAAAATGGCATCCTTGGCTCTTTGGCCATTTGGCAAAACAGTGCAAGACCACCCACAAGGCGGTGGTTGCTTAAATACCGTGATGAATATTTTATGGGTATTTTTAGGAGGTATTTGGATATGCTTAACTCACTTGGCTTTTGGAGTAATTTTGTGTATTACCATAATTGGTATTCCTTTTGGGATGCAGCATTTCAAATTAGCAGGTCTGGCATTGACACCATTTGGAAAACAGATTGTAGATAATGACTGATTGAGCACAGTGGCATAAACACAAACAATGGCAACCTTTTGAGTTTATCTATTCTCAAAAGATTGCCATCGTTATAAATTTCGATATTTGTAAACTTGTATTTTTTATTCCAATCGTCCCATCTTATAAGTGCCTTTGCGAACTACTGCCCCGCTTTTATCCGTTTCTACAAATGGGCCATTTTTCTTTCCCTGCTTAAAAAAACCGTCATATCGGTTCCCGTCCTTATCTTCCTGCACACCTTTTCCCTCTTCAAGACCATTTACAAATTCCCCTTTATATTTAATTCCATTCACGAGAATTAAAACACCTGTACCATTGGGTTGGTTGTTTTTCCATTCTCCATCATAGATATCGCCATTACTCCAAGTGTATTTTCCACGTCCGAAGCGTTCATTATCTTTCCATTCACCCTCATACACAGCACCATTGGCCCACGTGAATATGCCACGTCCATCTTGAAGTCCATCCTTGAAACTTCCTACATACTTATCCCCATTGATATGAGTGTATATTCCTTCTCCAGTGCGTTTCCCATTCACGTAACTTCCTTCATAACGATCGCCTTCAAAAACGAAAATACCTTGTCCATGCTGCAAATCATCTTTCCAGTCTCCAATATATTTTTCACCATCGGTATATTCAAAAGTTCCTTTACCTTGGCGTACATCATTCTCCCAGTTACCGTCGTATTTACAGCCATTGCTCCAAGTTAACGCACCTTTTCCACTTTTCTTATCATTTTTCCAATTACCTGTATAGCGCGATCCATCTCGCCAAGTATATACTCCTGCCCCTTCTCGTTTGTCATTTTCCCATTCACCTTGATAAATATCACCATTATGATAATACATTGTACCATTTCCATGTTGAAAGTCTTGATACCACATACCATCGTATTTATTATTATTAGTGAAATAGAAAACCCCTTTCCCGTGCTGTTGATCTTGATACCAATAGCCTTCATATTTTTCGCCATCAGAAAACAAATATACACCAAAACCTTCACGCTTCCCTTTTATATACTCCCCTTCGTATACATCTCCATTTAAGAAAGTGGTTTTGCCTTTTCCGTGTGGTTTTTTGCTTTTCATTTCTCCGATGTAAGTAGAGCCATCTTTAAAGGTATAATTGCCAATTTTTATATCGGTAGACACATTGCCCTTTAGTTTATTGAATAAGTTATTGGAGTTCTGTGATTGGATTTGAGCAGTTAATGTAAGTCCGCAACAAACTGCTATTATATGGATAAATTTCATTATTAAAATTTGCGAGTTTTGAAAATATGACCGTTTTAGTTTTCTTTATTGACAAAGATATAGTTTAAATCTTAAAATGTTTATCTTTTATAATTACTTTTTGCCAACAACTATCTCTTTTAATGCCTCTTTACATAAATATCTATTAGCCAACAATCGAATGTCTTCCGAAGTCACCTCCTGAATAGCTTGCAAGGATTTACTATAATAATCGTGATTTACACCTGATGTATAAACAAATATCCAAGCATCTGAAAGAGAAAATGGAGATTCATAGTTGCGGCACATTTCACCAATCATATAGCTTTTCACCATATTCAATTCCTTTTCGGATACTAAATCAAAGTGTAGTTTATCTATTTCTGTATAAACTTCATCTATTAACAACTCGGTATATTGAGAGTCAGTTTCTGCTCCTATCATAAGAATGCCGCTATCGGGATAAGAGATAGAATGTGCAGATATACCGTAGGTAAATCCTTTTTCCTCACGAATATTCGCCATTAACCTACTTCCAAAATAGCCGCCAAAAAGCTTTATTAATATCCTGTATTTTAGATAATCAGGGTTTAATTTATCTATGGTGTGTAACCCTAATTTAACTGAGTTTTGAGCAGAATCTTTCTGTTCGATGAAAATACGCTTTTCGCCTGAAATAGTTATTGGATAAGTGGGCAAATCAAAAGAGGTATTTGAGCAGTTGCCAAATGCAGCACTCCCAAATGTTTTTTCTACGGATGATACAATGGTAGACGTGATTTTACCTGATAAGAAGATAGCACAATCATCTGAGTTATAATATTTTGAATGGAACTCTTTTAATAATTCGGAGGATATTTTCTCATAATCGGCTTTTACAATCAAGCTGCCAGACGGATGTTTATCTCCATATAGAGCATTTAATAGAAAACGTTGTGAAATAAAATCTACTTTTGATTGGTTAATTAGAAATTGTTGGATGTTAGCATTAATCACCACATCCAGCTCTTTGTGAGGAAATGTTGGTTCTTTGATGAGCGATTCTATGATTTTGAGCGTTTCATCAAAATATTTATTTAAAGAATACAATGTGATAAATTCGTATTCGGAGGAGCTTGACAACTCAAGCCACGCACCATAATAATCGAGTTTTTCGGCTATTTCACTTGAAGCATACTGAATCGTACCTTCTTTTAGCATTCGATTGGTAAATATAGATTGTAGTTTCTGGCTTTGCCTCC
Source organism: uncultured Bacteroides sp. (assembly GCA_947074275.1). Taxonomy (GTDB): domain Bacteria; phylum Bacteroidota; class Bacteroidia; order Bacteroidales; family Bacteroidaceae; genus Bacteroides. The sequence continues at coordinate 4,750 of CAMTPA010000121.1, read as the reverse complement.
AACGCCCTCCTTTGAACATAATATCCAATCTTACCACTTCCTGTTCACCAATATTTATAATGGAAATAGGAACACCATTGGAGAATATATTCGTTTCAGGCTTTATCAAATCAAAATGTTTCATCTGCAAAGCTTCGGGTTGTATGGTACGATCCATTTATTTTATTTTTAAAAATTCTTCTGCTTTTTTTAAGTCTTCAGGCGTATCAATACCAATTGTTTCTACATCACTAATCCCCACTTTAATGGTAAATCCATTCTCAAGCCAACGAAGTTGTTCTAAAGATTCGGCTAATTCCAGTTTAGATTGGGGCAATGATGTTATTTTTTGAAGTATAGTTGTTTTGTAAGCATATAAACCGATGTGTTTATAGTAGGTGTGGTGTTTCAGCCAATCCGCTTTATCATAACCTCTAAGATAGGGTATAATTGAACGACTAAAATAAATAGCTCTCCAGTCATTATCGACTACAACCTTAGGAGAATTGGGATTCTCTAACGCCTCAATGCCATCGTGAAAAGAAAATGGCTTCACCAAAGTTGCAATTTCTGTAGATATATCCCGAAAACATTGTTTAATAGATATTATTTGTGAGGACTGTATAAATGGCTCATCACCTTGTATATTGATAACAACGTCAAAATTACCGGCAATTTTAGTCAATGCTTCGTAACAACGGTCAGTGCCACTATTATGATTAACCGAGGTCATCACGACTTTCCCACCAAATGATTTCACAACAGCTTCTATACGACTATCATCCGTAGCAACATAGACATCATCTAAATGTGCATTTACTTGTTCATATACGCGTTGAATCATTGTTTTGCCACCCAATATAGCTAAAGGTTTTCCAGGAAAACGTGATGAGGCATATCGTGCAGGAATTATTCCTAAAAATTTCATATTGATGTTTTTATAGATTAAATGTTATGTTTTTCAACTCTATCATACCGCGCTTCACATAATCGCGGCATATATCATTGGGTTTTATAATATTGTTATTATAAATCAGCAGGTCGATATCAATACGGACTATTTCTTGAAGTTTATCGCAGACATTGCGTCCACATTGTTCTTCAATTTTTTTCAATAATCCAACAAGGTCGTTTTGTGTAACATCAGTCTGAAATAGAGCAACCTGATTAATAAAGGACTCTTTTCGATTGCACATAATTGGTTTTGTAAGCTCCTCTGTTGCAAAATAAATATTTGGGAAATGTTTTTTTAATTGCTTTCGAGCCATTTCAATATGTTTTCCTTGCTCGTAATTACTTCCTAAACAGATATAGCAGCTTTTCATTGAATTGATGTGTATCAATTAAAAAGATCATCCAATCCCCCGCTTTTTCTATCATCAACAATTGTATCATCAATGATTTTGTCTGAGCAAGGATTAAAGCCTTCAGGCAGTTCAAATTGTTCATCTTGACTATAACCAAGAGAGGTGTCTTTATACACTTTATTCATATATTTGGCCCATATAGGGAGTGCCAACGAAGCTCCTTGTCCATAGGTCATAGTATCAAAGTGAATATCTCTTTCTTCACCTCCAACCCAGCAACCTGAAACCAATGAAGGAGTGAATCCCATAAACCAACCATCTGAATTAGAATTGGTTGTACCTGTTTTTCCACCCATATCGGCTTTTATACCATATCTTGAACGTACTCGTCCACCAGTTCCCTCATTAATAACCGCGCGCAGCATTACTAACATTTTATAAGCACTCGTCACGCTTATAACTTCTTCCATTTGAGGAGAAAAATTAGCAAGAATGTTTCCCTCATTATCTTCGATACGTGTCACAAACAAAGGAGCAGTTCTGATTCCTTTGTTGGCAAAAGCAGTGTATGCACTAACCATTTCACCTACTGAAATTTCTCCAGGGCCTAAACATAATGACACAGTTGGCATAATATCTCGATTTCTAATGCCAAAGTTATGAATCAAACGCACTAAAGCATAAGGATTCAATTTACTCATAAGATAAGCAGAAACCCAGTTGCTTGAATTAGCCAATCCCCATTTCAATGTCACCATCTCACCATAACGTTGTTTGGAGGCATTGCGAGGTGTCCACGGTATTCCGTTTTCATCCATCAATGTTTGTTCTACGTGGCGTGTTTGATCACAAGGTGAAAAACCACTTTCCATCGCAAAAGTATATAAAAATGGTTTGATTGTGGAACCAACTTGACGGCGTCCTACCATAGCCATATCATATTGAAAGTTTGTATAATTGGGGCCGCCAACATAAGCTTTTACATACCCTGTCATAGGATCCATAGACATAAATCCAGCCCGCAAGAAGTGTTTGTAGTATTTTATAGAATCCATTGGTGTTAGAAGTGTATCTTTCACCCCATCCCAACTAAATACTGACATTTCTTCGAGCGTATTAAATGCCTTGTTTATTTCGGCATCCGATGCACCTGCTGCTTTCATCGAGCGATAACGGTCTGTTTGGCGCATATTTCTCAATAGTATCTCATCAATTTGCTCTTGAGTGAGATTGTTGCTATAAGGGGCTTTTTTACGATTCTTTTTCTCTTTAAAAAACAAAGGTTGCAGTTCTTTAATGTGTTCTACTACTGCTTCTTCAGCATATTGTTGCATACGTGAATCTAAAGTAGTATAGATTTTCAGACCATCTGTATATATATTGTAGTTCGACCCATCTTTTTTATAGTTTTTTTTGCACCAACCATAAAGTGGGTTTGTTTCCCAGTCAATAGAATCTTCATAGAACTTTTGCATTTGCCACCCGCGATAATTGCTTTTTTCGGGTTTTGAAGCTGTAAGTACTCCACGAAGATATTCACGGAAGTAAGTTGCCAATCCCTCTTTGTGATCTACTCGATGATAATTCAATTTGATAGGAAGTGCTTTTAATGAATCTTCTTCTGCCTGAGTAATATAGCCAGCTTTCTCCATTTGACTCAACACCACATTGCGTCTGTTAAGGGCATTGTCACGAATCTTAGAGTTGCGTGATACGGGGTTGTACCGTGAAGGATTCTGACACATACCTACCAACATTGCAGCTTCTTCTATTTTCAAGTCTTTAGGTTCTCTTCCAAAATAAGTATGAGATGCTGTTTTTATCCCTACTGCATTATTTAAGAAGTCGAATTTATTAAGATACATTGTGAGAATTTCCTCTTTTGTATAGTACTTTTCTAACTTTACGGCTATTACCCACTCTATTGGTTTTTGAAGCATACGTTGCATTGTATTGCTTGCTACATTTTCGGTGAACAGCTGTTTTGCGAGTTGTTGAGACAGTGTGCTACCTCCACCAGCACTCTTTTGCATCAATATACCACGTTTCACTATTGCTCTTACAAGTGCTTTGGCATCGATGCCCGAATGTTCGGCAAAGCGAATGTCTTCAGTTGCTATTAAAGCGTGGATTACGTGTGGTGAAAGGTCGTTGTAACTACTATATACACGATTGTTTTTTTCGGAAGAAAAGGTTCCTAACACTTTACCATCATCTGAAATTACTTCAGTGGCAAATTTATAATTGGGGTTTTCCAACTCTTCTACAGGAGGCATATAGCCTATCCAGCCATTAGATATGGCTATAAATACAAAAACACAAAGTAATATGATAGTGAAAAATAAAACCCAAAGAACCTTAAATATATTTTTTATCATTTCAGCAGTCGTTTTCTAATAATATATTTCGATAATAACAATATCAAGTTTACAAAGATATAGATTTATCATTTAAACCGCAAATATCGCTATATACGCCTTTGGGGTTTTAATGAAAAATATATTAAAAATAGCCTGATTGACACTTTCTGTATTTAAGTTATATTTTTTTATATACAAACAAAGGGTTTTGATAATATTACAATATCAAAACCCTTTACTTTAACAATAAATATGCTGTCTAGAAATATTTCTATTATTTCTTGTTTAAAGGAATAGAGAAACTAAAGGTGGAACCCTCTCCTTTTGCCGAGGTGAACCATAATTTTCCATTATTTTTTTCGATAAAGTCTTGACACAAAAGCAAACCAAGACCTGAACCCTCCTCATTATTTGTGCCAAAAGTGCTAAAGTGCGTATCTGTATGTAACAGTTTTTTCTGATCTTCCAAATCAATACCACAACCACTATCTTTCACATTGACGGTCACTGCCTCACCATCGGTTTGAACAGTAATATACACTGTGGTGTTTTCATTGCTAAACTTGAGAGCGTTGCTTATCAAATTACGAATGACAGTTTTAATCATATCAATATCTGCTCGAACATCAAGATGCTCAGGAGTGTCAATCTCTATTTTGATATTTTTCAACTCGGCGACCATTGCAAAAATCTCTATCACCCCTTCTACAACTTCAGTTAAATTGAAATCTTGATATACGACGTTGAGTTTTCCGATTTGATTTTTTGTCCACTTCAAAAGATTATCAAGAAGCGCAAATACATCTTCTGTTGTTTGATTTGCCAGTGTAAGCAACTCAAACATCTCATCTCCAATCATTGTGTTTGGCAAGTTCAATATCAACATATTCAACACCATTTTAATAGAACCTATTGGCGAACGAAGGTCGTGGGCTATTACAGAATAAAGCTTATCTCTACCAATGATGGTACGTTTTAACTCTTCGGTCTTAGCTACAATAATTCTTTTTGCGGCTATTAAAGATATTTGATGGGTTACACGAATTATTAATTCCAGATCGGAAGAGCGTCGTGTAGGGAAAGAGTGTTAAGATTAGTTTAGAT
>CAMTPA010000120.1 GCA_947074275.1 uncultured Bacteroides sp. | reverse complement strand
TCATTTCTCTACGTTTGTGGTAGCGAATAGGACACAGTTTAAATAATAATTCTATAAATGAAAAGAGTATGAAAAAAAGTACAGTATTATCAATGGTGGGTATCGCAATTGTTGCCTATCTTTTAGGAGCTTATACAGGTTTTCCCTTAGTTGAAATGGATGAAACGACTGGTAGTATCAATCGCGCTAAAAAGCAACGTGAATTGATTGTTTCTCCCGAAACAGTGGTTTTGGCCGAGCGATTCCAAACCGACTCGGTGTATCGCCAGCAGATGATAGACGATCTTTCGTTCTTGTTGCTTCACTCCGAGGCCACTCGTGTCACGATAGATTCGCTGGTGCAACAGATTGAAGCTGTGCCCGAACTACAAGAATATGCAGCTCCATTGAATGAGGTGTCAAACGTATCTTCGCAATTATCTGCACGCCTGATAAATGGTTTGATTGCTTTGCAAGATGTATCTACCGAAAATGCAGGCCAGCTTAGCAATGACATTAGCCAAAGCCTCAATGCGATGTTTATAATGAACGCTAAGATGGGTAACTTGAAAGGTTTCAATGAAAAAGCGAGTAAGATGTTGCGTCAAAACACATTAGCTCTCACTTCATTTGATAATTATTTAGGATTGGCTATGCAGCAATCTGCAATGCTTGGCAATACAGATGCTATTCAGAATGTAGAAAAAATGGGAATGAATGCAGATGTGCTTTCTAATATTTATGGAACAACTTTAAATGCTATAAATGCAATGTCTCCTGCTATAAAAAACCTTGATTCAAGTTTAGGAAATTCAATGAAAAATATCGAAGCTAAATTAAATAATACGCAAAACCTAAATAATATGCAAAGCCTAAATAATACGCAAAGCCTAAATAATACGCAAAGCCTAAATAATACGCAAAACCTTAATAATATGCAAAGTTTAAACTTTGGGTTAATGGGAATTGAGGTAATGAAGAATTTATCGGATGCTGCTCTTAATGCAAATTCAATGTATAACACATCTCTTGGTGCTTTTGGATACTAAATGATGTAAAGCAGCATCACTCATTCAAATTAGACAGAATGCGACAAAATATCAAGCACGAATACAAAATGCAAACGATTTGTGACAATTTGCAAAGTGTTTATCGGTTCATTTCTCTACGTTTGTGGTAGCGAATAGGACACAGTTTAAATAATAATTCTATAAATGAAAAGAGTATGAAAAAAAGTACAGTATTATCAATGGTGGGTATCGCAATTGTTGCCTATCTTTTAGGAGCTTATACAGGTTTTCCCTTAGTTGAAATGGATGAAACGACTGGTAGTATCAATCGCGCTAAAAAGCAACGTGAATTGATTGTTTCTCCCGAAACAGTGGTTTTGGCCGAGCGATTCCAAACCGACTCGGTGTATCGCCAGCAGATGATAGACGATCTTTCGTTCTTGTTGCTTCACTCCGAGGCCACTCGTGTCACGATAGATTCGCTGGTGCAACAGATTGAAGCTGTGCCCGAACTACAAGAATATGCAGCTCCATTGAATGAGGTGTCAAACGTATCTTCGCAATTATCTGCACGCCTGATAAATGGTTTGATTGCTTTGCAAGATGTATCTACCGAAAATGCAGGCCAGCTTAGCAATGACATTAGCCAAAGCCTCAATGCGATGTTTATAATGAACGCTAAGATGGGCAATTTGAAAGGTTTCAATGAAAAAGTAGGTAAAATGTTGCAGGCTAATGCTGCAATGGATGCTGGTTTGAAAAGGATGGTAAAATTTCTCAGTATTGAACAAGCTACTGCTATTATGTTTAATGATACAGAAAAATTGGCATCGATTAATAAGTTGGGTATGAATGTGAATGATCTCTCCAATAGCTATGATAATGCCTTAAAAAGTGGGGCTGTTTCGGCAGGTCATTCAATAAAAAACTTAGCAGATAGCAGACTGAATAATCAAAATGATGCATTGCGAGGTGTGTCTAATGATATGAATAATATTGAGGCTGCTAAATTGGGCAGTGAGGCTACTATATTGCAAGGTGTGTCTAACGGTGTGTCAAATGTTTTAGAAAGCATAAACCGTGATGCAAGTTTAAGAAACAATGATGTAAGTTTAAGAAACAGTGATGCTGCTGGATTGAATAATAATATGCGAACTAATACTTTGGGTACACGGCAATTGGCAGCAATGAATGTTGCTGAATTAAATAATAATATGCAAACTAATACTTTGGGGTTTTTTAAGGGAGTTGCAGCAGTAGAAAATTTATCAAATGCTGCTCTTAATGCAAATTCAATGTATAACACATCTCAAGATGGTGCTTTGCGTCAGAGCGACAACTCTTTGAGAGTTACTATAAAACGCTAATGAAACTACATTATCTTTTTAGATAATAGAAAACAGACCGAATAATAAACTTCTACCTGATTAGAACAGCTTATGAAAAAACAACTATTGACAATACTGCTATTGGCTTGCACTGGATTGCAACTATCGGCACAGAAATTTCTGAAACAGGTAAAAAACGACGAAGCAGACTTAATAATGGCGGGAGATTACCTCTCGCCATTTGTTCCATATTTGCTTACCAGTTATTACCGCTCCTACAATGCGCACGCAGAGTTGTGGGGATACCGACCTGAAAAAAGCTACATCTTGTTGAACGACTTTCAGGACGATGGCAATGCTGGCGCAAGTGTTTCGCCCTACAATTTCATCAGCATCTGTGTGGCGGCTCCCAGCTTGCACTACAACATAATGCCCAATACGGAGCGATTTCAACAGTTGTTCAATCACGAGCACACACACGTGGCAATGTGCGACAAAACTTCTTCAAGCGATGATTTCTGGCGGAAGGTGTTCAGAGGCAAAGTGACCACAAACGAACACTACCCGATGTCGGCGGTGTATAGCTATCTCACCGCACCTCGTTGGTATTCGCCTCGTTGGTATCAAGAGGGCATCGCTATCTTTATGGAAACGTGGCTCAATGGTGGGGTAGGACGTTCGTTGGGAAACTACGACGAGATGTTTTTCCGTACACTTATACGCGATGAACAAAAGCTTTACACCGTGACAGGACTCGAAACGGAAGGTACGGCAATTGACTTTCAAGTAGGGGCCAATTCTTATCTTTACGGAGCACGCTTTGTCAACTACTTGGCCTACAAATATGGAGTAGACAAGTTGATGGAGTTCTACAATCGCAAGCCAGGCACACGGGCTGTGTTTCTCAATCAGTTTAAAAAAATATATGGTAGCAGCCTCTCATCGGTGTGGAAAGAGTGGATTGACTACGAAACAACCTTTCAACGTAATAATTTAGACTCGATAGCTGCCTACCCACTCACCGAAATCAAGCCGTTGGCACACAATATGGGTTCGGCCTCCAATGTGATTTACAACAATGCTACCGATGAGTTTGTAGTAGGGGTGAATCATCCTGGTGCAGTGGCCTATGTTTGTGGGGTAAATAAGCAAACGGGCAAGGTGCGCAAGATTGTGAAAGTAGATGGCCCTACGCTCTACAAAGTGTGTCACATAGCACTCGACTCGGTGGGCAATCGTCTTTTTGTGACAACGCAAAACAATGATATTCGTGGTGTGGGCATCTACGACTTTAATACGGGCAAGAAGTTGAAATACAAACAATTTGCTCGCCTCTCTTCGATGGTCTATAACCATAGAAACAATCGCTTGTATGGCATTATGAACCACGAGGGAAAAACCACGTTGGTCTATTATACCGACGATATGGAAACAATGATCCCACTCTATACATTCCGCTTTGGCGAAGTTATCAGCGACTTGGCTTTATCGCACGATAATGGCACGCTGATGGCTTGTCTCAATAGCTTGGATGGCGAACAATCGCTCATTGAATTTGATTTGGCAGCTTTGGATGATGGCAACTTGGCTTATAGCACACTATTCAAGGATGAAGGCACTACGCTCAACAGTTTCAGCTATTCGCTCAATGACTCGTGCGTTATCGGAACCTCTTACTACACAGGCGCAGGAAATCTTTGGCAAATCGACCGTGCAACCAAAGAGTTCGATTTGCTCACGAATGTAGAGACTGGGCTGTTCTCGCCCATCGAATATGCCTCCGATTCGCTTTTTGCTATGTCGTTCACACACGATGGATTGCAACCCGTCACACTGCAACGCAAAGTTATTCACGATGCCAATCCCGTTGTTTTCTTGGGACAAGAAGCTTACGAGAACAATCCTGTGCTCGAAACTTGGACACGAATGGTGCGTAAACACGTGGCAGACTCCGACTCTTTGAAATTTAACACCGAGGTAACAAGTTACAGTGCTTGGAAACGTTTGCGCTTGGCCAATGCCTATCCCGATATTGCAGGTTTCAAAAACACCATTGTGGCAGGTTATCGAATGAACTTCTCCGACCCATTGGGCTATCATCGCTTGAACCTCTTCTTGGGAATGTCGCCCTGGAGCAACTACAAAGCGTGGAAGCGTATTCACTTTTCGCTCGACTGGTCGTATGGTTTCTGGAGCATTAATGCGGCACTGAACAAGAGTGATTTCTACGATTTATTTGGCCCACGCAAGGTAGGTAGAGCGGGTTATTCGGTAGGGCTGACTTACGATCGCCGCTACACGCTACGTGCGCCATTTGAATGGGGATGGAGTGCCAATGTCACTCAATACGGTTTGCTCGATGCTATGCCTCTGTATCAAAACGTAGCCGTGACGGTAGACAATATGCAAGGTGCGCAGTTTAATCTGTATGCTAAGAAAACCCGCAGTTCGGTGGGAGCGATACAAGCTGAGTCGGGCTACAACTTCACAACGACCGTGAGTGGTAGCTTGGTAGATGGCAAGCTGTTCCCGCAAATAGATGTTACTTACGATAGGGGATTTCTGCTGCCTTTCACACGCAATCTTTCATTTTGGTTGCGAGGAGCTGCTGGTAAAACCTTTGGCGATAAGAACTCGGTGTTTGGGTACAGTTACTTTGGTGGCTTTCGCAACAACTACATCGATTTCCGCAACACATACAGTTACCGCAATGCGGCGGCTATGCCGGGCATTGGTATCGATGCGATTGATGCGCGCCATTACGGAAAGCTTACTGCTGAAGTATTGCTTCCTCCCATTCGCTTTGGCAATGTAGGTCTTCCCAACCTTTACCCCAAACATTTGCAGATAAACCTGTTTAGTACAGGGCTAGCCACCAATCCATTCGAGAGTTCCAGTAAAAACTACATCAATGTGGGCGCACAGTGCTCTATGACGGTGGTGATGTTCACCTACCTGAAAACAACTTGGAGTGTGGGCTATGCCAATATGGTGAAGGGAATAAAAAAAGATGGTGGGCAATGGATGTTGTCGCTCAAGCTATTGGGCAACTGATGTATTCTAAACTTAATAGATAAAAAAGAGATGATAAGTGGTGTATGGCATATAAACTCGCTGGTGGTGATACTCATTGCAATAATGGGCGGTGGTGGAGCCACGCTTATCTGGTCGCCTCGCAAAGCCGACACAGGTATGAAGCTTGGGTGGATGCTGCTTTGTGGAGCTGTGTTGAGCTATCTGTTGGCAGGTTATTTGGCACAAGTAGATGCTTTCGATGAAATGCAGTTCAGCACGTTGTCGGTTTGGTTTATCGGCTTTTCCACGCTTGTTTCTTTAATCTATTCGGTTGCGGTGGTTAGGCCTGTTTGGCTCAAGCGTGGTGGTGTGCGAATGGTGTTCACGTGTTATGCGCTTCTCACGGCAGGAAATATCGCTTATGCTTATTTTCTGGTCAATCCCGTGTCTGCTTCGTTTGGAGCATCAATGTGTGGGAAGATATTGCTCGGTGTGGTGGTGTGGGCGCACTACCTTTACTTTTTGGCTACGGTGTTGTTTGTGGCCTATGTGGGCTGGATGGTAATAGGCTTGATTCCTCATTACGAGAAATATGCAGAATCCAACTATGCCAACGTGGAGCTTTTCAAAGTGGGTTGGCTGGGCACATTGCTCATTGTAGTTATCGAGCTTCTGTTGCTCAATATCATCGAGATTGTATTTCACGGATTATGGGTGTCTGTAGTTACTTTTATTGGCATCATGGCAGTTTGGGTGTTTGTCATTGGCAAAGCGCAGTTTCAAGAAACCTTTGCCATTCCCACCGAGTTTAATATGGTTTGGACGTGGGGACACGGCTGGCAAGAAGTGTCTTCGGACGATGTGGATGAGATGGAACTGATAGCTGCAAGCAGTAATGGTGACGAAGTGATAGCGGAAGTGTCGGATAGGCGAACTACAAAGCTCTTCGATAGTGAAGAAATCAGTCGCCTAAGCCAGGTGATAGACGAGTGGATGAAGCGTGAGAAACCCTATTTGCGAAACGACTTTCGGCTGAATGATGTGCTGACTGTGATACCCCGAAACCGGAGCTACATATCGGCATTCTTCAACGAGGGGCTTGGCAAACCCTTTGCCGCCTTTGTGCAAGAGTATCGGATACAAGAATCGATAGAGCTGATGAACAAACACCGAAGCTGGATGATAAAAGACATCGCTTATGCGGCTGGATTTTCATCTCCTGCTGTCTTTACAAGAAGCTTCACGCAATGTATGGGCCAATCTCCCGTTCAGTATAGAAGCTTGCTTAAATAACAGATAAACAGTATAAAAATGAATCTAATTTTAAACAACAGAGATATGAACTTAAAAAGAAAACAAACAGTACTTTTCGTAGGGCTACTATTTGTGGCACTTATTTGTGTGATAGCACTCTATTGCAGTGGTGTCATAGGTACCGATACAAGAGGATTGATTCAACCCTAAAACAGATTGTGTATGTTATATTTGATTACCCTGCTACCTCCTCTGTTTTTTCTCATCATTCTTTTGTGGTTAGACAGCTTTTCTTTGGTCAAAAAGAAAATCCTTTTGTTGGCATTTGGCTGGGGCATTGTGGCTGCTCTTGCCTCCGTTCCAGGCAATAGGCTGTTTGGAGAGATTTGCCCCATACCACTTATTGTAGCCCCTATTGTAGAAGAGTTTATGAAAGGGCTGGGCATTTTGTTTATTATAAAAATGCGCCGTTCGGCATTCTTTATCGACGCAGCCATATACGGTGCAGCCATTGGAGCGGGGTTTTCATTCCTCGAAAACATCTTCTACGTGCGAGCCATCCCCGATATGTTGGTGGGCACCGCCATTGTGCGTGGGTTTGGCACTGCCATTATGCACTGCGGTTGCGTCATCAGTACGGCGGTTATCTTGAGCTGGCTTGCCAACAATCGCAAAGGTTTCGTTTTCTACTATCCGCTGGCCTTGATTCCTGCCATTCTGCTTCATTCTTTCTACAATTCGCTTGTGATGCCGCCCATTTTGTCGCTTGTTGTCATCTTGGTGGGTGTGTGCGTGTGGACGATTATACTCTTTCTCTACAACGAGAAAAGCATTTCGGGCTGGATTGAAACAGAGCTTTCGTCGGAGGTAGAGATGCTGTCGGCATTTAGCGAAGGCACTTTCTCCAAATCGGGAGCCGGTCAATATATGCTATCGCTCAAAGAGCAGTTTGCGCCCGAATGTTTTTTCGATATGTTTTGCTACGTGCAGCTTTACTACGAACTATCGCTTGCCAGCAAAACCAATATGATGCTTGCCGAAGCAGGACTGCCTATCGTGAAGAACGAGGAAACCACCAGCAAGGTGAAGGAGTTTTATCAACTGCGAAAACAGATAGGAAAAACCGCACAAATAGCCCTCTTCCCTCTTATCAAACAAAATCAATTGGCTACTTGGAAAATAGACTCTATGAGCAACTGACACTCTTCATATCTGCTTTGCAAATTGTATAAATCGCATTGTAGATTGTGTTTTAGAGGCTTTGTATATTGATTTGTAAATTGCCTTTTCTTGCAGTTTGCAGATGGAATAGATAGCTTTGTAGAACATTTCTCACAAGTACTAACATTTTAAATATAACAACTATGAATCGCATTACAGAATTGTCAAAGAAGAGAAAGATAACA
>CAMTPA010000119.1 GCA_947074275.1 uncultured Bacteroides sp. | reverse complement strand
CTTATGCAACTAAATATCAATTATATACATATTATTTTGCTTTGCAACGATCTCACTTCATCACTAAATAAGTTCCGTTACAAATAATGTATGATAAAAAACAATCAAAAACAATAGCTACATAGAAATTAAAGAAAACAAAAATCCCCGTAAACAATTAGTTTACAGGGATTTCATATCGTTTATTGATTATTTCTAATCTACTTTTATTTCACTTCTTCAAAGTCAGCATCTTGAATATGATCATCTTGGGTGCCGCCACCGTTGTTGGCTTGGCCACCGCCCATATCAGGACCCGCTTGAGCACCACCTTGTGCGCCTGCATTTTGATACATCTCTGCACTTGCTGTTTGGAATGCAGTGTTCAATTCTGCCATTGCAGTATCGATAGCTGCCAAATCTTGTGCTTTGTGAGCGTCTTTTAGTTTTTGCAATGCTGCTTCAATAGCTGGCTTCTTATCAGCAGGAAGTTTATCACCAAGTTCGGCCAATTGTTTTTCAGTACTGAAAATCAGACTGTCGGCTTGATTCATCTTATCTACTTTTTCACGCTCTTTTTGGTCGGCATCTGCGTTTGCTTCTGCTTCTGCTTTCATACGTTCGATTTCTTCTTTGCTCAAACCTGTTGAAGCTTCGATACGGATGGTCTGCTCTTTGCCAGTAGCTTTATCTTTAGCAGATACTTTCAAGATACCGTTAGCGTCAATATCAAATGTTACTTCTACTTGAGGCACACCACGTGGAGCAGGAGCGATACCTGTCAAGTTAAACTGACCGATTGATTTGTTTTGAGAAGCCATCGGGCGTTCGCCTTGCAATACGTGAATTGTTACCTCTGTTTGGTTGTCGGCAGCAGTAGAGAATGTTTCGCTCTTGCGTACTGGGATTGTAGTGTTAGCGTCAATCAGTTTGGTCATTACGCCACCCATTGTTTCGATACCCATTGAAAGAGGAGTTACATCGAGCAATACTACACCTTTTATTTCGTCGGTCAACACCGCACCTTGTACAGCAGCACCAATAGCTACTACTTCGTCGGGGTTCACACCTTTTGAAGGGGCTTTTCCAAAGAAGTTTTCAACCAATGCCTGAACAGCTGGGATACGAGTAGAACCACCTACAAGAAGTACTTCATCAATATCTGCATTGCTCAAACCTGCATCGCTCATTGCTTTTTTGCAAGGTTCAAGACAAGCTTGAATTAATTCGTGAGCCAATGATTCGAATTTAGCGCGAGTCAACGTTTTTACTAAGTGCTTGGGCACACCGTCAACTGGCATAATGTATGGCAAGTTGATTTCGGTAGACGTTGTAGAAGACAATTCGATTTTTGCTTTTTCGGCAGCTTCTTTCAAACGTTGCAATGCCATTGGGTCTTTGCTCAAATCTGCACCTTCGTCGTTTTTGAACTCTTGCACCAACCAGTTGATGATTACTTGGTCAAAGTCGTCGCCACCAAGGTGAGTATCACCGTTTGTAGAAAGCACCTCGAACACGCCACCACCAAACTCAAGAATAGAAATATCGAATGTACCACCACCAAGGTCGAACACGGCAATCTTCATATCTTTGTGAGCCTTGTCCAAACCGTAAGCCAATGCTGCGGCAGTTGGTTCGTTCACAATACGTTTCACTTCCAAACCTGCAATTTGACCAGCCTCTTTTGTAGCTTGGCGTTGCGAATCTGAGAAGTATGCAGGCACTGTAATTACAGCTTCTGTGATTTCTTGTCCCAAATAGTCTTCAGCCGTTTTCTTCATTTTCTGAAGAATCATAGCAGAGATTTCTTGTGGAGTATAGTCGCGTCCGTCGATATCTACACAAGGAGTATCATTTTTACCTTTTACCACTTTATAAGGCACGCGCGAAATTTCTTTTGCTACCTGCTCGTAAGTTTCTCCCATAAAGCGTTTGATAGAGAAGATTGTACGAGTAGGGTTTGTAATAGCTTGACGTTTAGCAGGATCGCCTACTTTACGTTCGCCATCGGGCATAAAAGCTACTACCGAAGGAGTTGTACGTTTACCTTCACTGTTTGCAATTACTACGGGTTCGTTGCCTTCATATACGGCAACGCAAGAGTTTGTAGTACCTAAGTCAATACCAATAATTTTTCCCATGATCTTATTTTCTTATATAATTATTTAAATTCAAAACTTCATTTGTCTATCAAAGTATTTCGCAGTTTGTAGTGGGAAAGACTTCTAAACAGACATTTACTAAAAAAGCAAAACGTATGCCAAAAGAAAAACTCCATTATAACTGCCATTTTTTCTGCCAAAAAGACAGAGGTAGATTGAATTTGGAACTTTTGAACTTTCGCTCTTTTATCATTCCCCCAATCGTATCATAAAACAAATACAAACGCCTCTGGTTCAACAGGTGAATAAATTCTTATCTTTGCTGCAATCTTATTTAACTATCATTCCACGTAAAATGAAACATTTTAAAATATTTATTCTTCTGCTTTGTATATGTGCTGGTTGCGGCCAGCCTTCCAAACTATCACCTACTTTCGACGAACACCCCATTCCGCTTTCTCACGCTCGCGGTTTCACTATTGCCGAGGCTGACAGTTTTACAGTTGTCACTGTCAATAATCCATGGAAGGAGGCAACTGCACTGGATAGATACTACTTGGTGAGAGACGAGGCGACAGAGGTTCCTGCCGACGGGCAGAAGGTGAAAATACCCATCGAAAGCTTGATGACGAACTCTGCCACCTATTTAGGATTTCTCGATGCGCTGGGCCAACTGGACAAGGTGGTGGGTGTGTGCAATGCCAACTACATTTACAACCCCACGATACTTAAAGGAGTAGAAGAGGGAAGCATAAAAGATTTGGGCGACTCGTTCAATCTCGACATTGAGAGTCTGCTATTGCTCAATCCGCAGGCAGTGATGACTACTGCCTACAATGCCGATGATGCCAACAGCAAGCGAATGAAACAAACAGGGCTTACTATATTATATAATGTAGAGTGGCAAGAACCTTCGATATTGGGGCGCGCAGAATGGATTAAGTTCATCGGGTGTTTTTTTGATAAACGTGTGTTGGCCGATAGCTTGTTTGCCCACATAGAGCAAAAATATCAAGATGCCAAGATGCTTGCGGCGAATACTCATCATCGACCCACCATCTTTTCGGGACAAGACTATCGTGGCACGTGGTCGTTTGCTGGTGGCAAGAGTTATACCGCCCAGTTGTTTCGCGACGCAAACGCCTCTTATCTTTACGAAAACGACAGCACGACGGCCAGTATTGCCGGAAATATAGAGCAGGCTTTACTTAATTTTAGCGAAGCCGACCTTTGGATTGGCACACAAGAACCAACTTTGCCAGCTATGATTCGGCAAAACAGTAAATATAAATTGTTCAAGGCTTTCAAAAATGGCGAGGTGTATAATATGAATAAGCGCATCAATAGCAACGGCGGAAACGATTACTGGGAGAGTGCTGTGGCACGTCCCGATTTGCTTTTGATGGATATGATTAAGATTTGCCACCCCGAAGTGTTGCCCCAATACCAACTGACTTACTTTGATAAACTCACTCACCAATGAGAACCCAACTCCTGTTTCTGATTTTATTTGTATTGCTGATAGTCGCTTTCTTTATCGATGTGATGGTGGGAAGTGCCCATTTGCCATTGGCCGATATATGGAAAGTGATTATGGGCGGCAGCGATAGTGTTATCTACCAAGAAATCGTTCTGAACCATCGCTTGCCCAAAGCCATAACCGCTATACTTGCCGGAGCCTCTTTGTCGGTGGCAGGTGTGTTGATGCAAACGCTGTTTCACAATCCGCTTGCTGGCCCCGATGTGTTAGGAGTCACTTCGGGTTCGAGTTTGGGAGTAGCCTTGCTCACATTGGGTAGTTCCACACTCCCTATTTGGTTGGTATCCAGCTGGGGGCAGGTGATTGCGGCAAGCATTGGTGCGGCACTTATTTTGCTGCTTGTGGTGGTGGTGGCTATCCGTGTTCCACAAACCACCTCTTTGCTAATCATCGGTATGATGTTTGGCTATTTTGCAGGGGCGGTGGTTAGCATTTTGCAAAGCAGCAGCAACCCCGACACATTGAAGCTGTTCATCACGTGGACTTTTGGTAGCCTCGCTTCGGTGGGTTGGGCGCAGATGGCGGTGATGGCTCCTGTGGTGATTAGTGGAATGGTGATAGCCTTGCTATTGCAAAAATCGCTCAACATCTTGCTTTTGGGCAAAAATTACGCAGCCGGACTTGGCATCTCGGTTTTCAAGCTTCGCCTTTGGGTGATAGTCGCCACCGCTCTGTTGGCTGGCGTGTCCACTGCTTTCACGGGGCCTATCGCCTTTGTTGGCATCACAATGCCCCACGTGGCAAGAGGCCTGTTTCGCACCTCCAATCATCGCATCATTCTTCCTGCCAGCATTTTGTGTGGAGCAATCATCCTGCTGTTGTGCGATTGCGTTTCTCAACTACCGGGCTTTCAAGGCACGCTTCCTATCAACGCTGTCACTTCGCTTTTTGGCGCACCCATCATCGTTTGGATTATTGTGAAAAACAGGGGGTAAGCGGTTCTTGTCTCGTGGCCACTTGCAAATTGGCATAACACTAGTGTTATGTCAACTTATTATTGTCTGATAAAGCTTTTTAAGTTTTATTCGCGCTTTTTCATTGGTGAACTGCCAGTTGATTTTAGCCTCTTTGCCATTCCTGTTCTTTTGCCAAGCCCGAACCTCCCGCTTCATTGTTTCCAAATCTCCGATTCGCCTGTTGAGGCATTGCCTGTTTAACACGTGTAATTCTATCTCCGCCATATTCAGCCAACTCCCATGTTTGGGTGTGTATATGAATTCAAACCTATCCCATATCCTCTTGGCTTCCTCGGGCGAAAACGTATCGTAAAGGGAAGATGGTTTATGAGTGTTGAGATTATCCATAACCAGCCTTATCTTCTCCACATATGGATAGTGAGTGTCAGCTATTTCCTTCACCAGGTGCGCCCAGTCACTTTTTGTTTTTCGCTCTGTCACCTTCACATATCGCTTCCCACGCAAAGGCTCGTTCACCATAAAGATATTGGCCACACCACACCGTTCGTATTCATAATCCGCCTTGGCATCACTGCCCGGTTTTCGTTCCAATGACAGACGCGTCTCCTTTATCAATTGCCTGGGCGATTCATCCATACAAACAACAGGTCTCAGGGGGGCATAAGCCTCTTTGTAAACATCCAGGACACGTTCCATACAGGAAACGAAGTCCCCATTTTGTAAGGGCGGAATTATCCATCCCTGAACTCTCCACGGTTTAATCTCGTTTTTTTAATGTCTTCCGGATGGTTTCGTGAGAAATACTATCTACATACTTTAATTCAACCATTTTATCCGCCAGCAACCTTAATGACCAATTCGCGTGGCCCTCAGGGGCTTCACTACAACTCAGTGCTATTAAGTGGGCTTCAAAGTCGCCATCCGTCTTAATGTTAGTCACTTCAGGATAAGGTTTCCGACCCAAACACGCATCAAAACCATCTTCCACAAAGCGTTGCTTTAGACGCTCAACCGATTTCACATTAATATGTAGGATCTTGGAGATTTCCTCGTTGCTGGATTTCTTGCCATAGTCACCCTCGTCACTGTTCAGCAATATACAAGCGTTACGAAAGGATTGAGATGTATGCTTCCCTTTCCTCAATATGTCTTTCCAATTCTCTGCGCTCTTCCTGCGTTAATGTTACTCTGTATCTTACCATAACCGTTTTTGGCAAAGATACACAATATAAAGACATTATCAAATTGGCATAACACTAGGCTTTGTGACAAAACAAGAGGGTGCATCATTTTAACACACCCTCTTGTTTTAATGGTTGGGTGTGATTTTAGCTGCAAATCCACCACCAGGTTTCATTTTTACATTTATCTTTTTATTACCCGATAAATTGCGCATTGTTTTTTTGTAATCCGATGCCTTACGGTGAGCATTTACACCATCTGTAAATAGATCCAACTGATAATCTGCCATAGGCAAGAAAGAAAGATCAACTTCCACATCCCGTTCATTCCAATCAGTAATTCCACCTACATACCACACATCACCGCTACGACGTGCAGTTACTATGTATTCACCCATCTTGCCATCAATCACAATGGTTTCATCCCACACAGTTGGTATTTCAGCAATATACTCGGTGCATTCGGGTTCGCGAATGTAATTGCTGGGAGCATCGCAAAGCATATTGAGGGGTGACTCAAAAATGGTGTAAAGTGCTAATTGGCGAGTGCGGGTGCCTTGACTCATCGGTTCGTTATTGCAAGGATAGTAATTGCTCATTGTTGCATTTCGCATAGCTCCTTGTGTATAGTCCATAGGTCCCGATACTTGACGAATAAAAGGAATCAACACATCATATTTCACTTGATCTAGTTCGGAAGTGCTCCATTTTAATTGTTCGAGTCCATTCACACCCTCAAAATTGAGCACATTAGGATAAGTACGATTCAAACCAGCGGGTTTGTGAGTACCGTGCAAATCGAGTATTAAATTGTATTTGGCACAAGTTTCGGCAGCTTTATAGTTGAAGTCGGTCATTTGCTGATCATCACGATCCATAAAATCGACCTTAAACCCTTTAACTCCCATATCGGCATAGTGCCGACATATATTTTCCATATCGCGTTCAAACGCATAATAACCTGCCCATAATATGATTCCAACTCCTTTACCCTTAGCATAATCTATTAACTCTTGCAAGTCAATATCATCTACTACCTGCATTAAATCGGCTTGTAGATTTACCGCCCATCCTTCATCCAATATCACATATTCTATACCATTATCGGCAGCAAAGTCAATATATGCCTTGTAGGTAGGATTATTTACTCCCGACTCAAAATCGACACCGGCAATATTCCAATCATTCCACCAATCCCAAGCCACTTTGCCTGGTTTAATCCAAGAAATATCTTTTATGCGTGAAGGTGCCGCCAATAAGTAACTCAAGTTATTGGAGGCAAGAGCTTTGTCTGAGTTTGTTACGATTGCAATGCGCCAAGGATAGCTGCGCGCACCATTTGCAGTAGCGATATAATCTTCACGTTCTGTGACTATTTGCTGCAATTTATTGTGCCCTCCTTGAACTGTTGTTTTAGGATATGCCGCAAAACGTCCTTTTAGCTGAGGCGTGTTGGTGGCCTGTAAATAAAGTCCTGGATAGCTTTCCAAGTCCGATTCGGTGATACAGACCTTTACTCCATTTTCCATATCTACCACCAACGGCAAAAACATTAATCGTTGTGTATTGAGTTTTGACAGATTATCGGTGGTGTAAATATTTTCAAAGGAATTGAAAAGTTGCGATTCAAAATCACCATCATCTCCTGTTTTCACAAAAGGAACAGTACCAACCACATCGTCAGGAAAATTATAAGTTACCTCTTCGTTGATAATTGTTACTGGCTTTTTGCCTGTATAGACAAAGCGATAAGCGATACCTTCATTATAGGCACGAAACTCTACGTTCCAGTTGTCTTTAAACTTCAGCATCAACTGATTGTAGCAATCTGCTATTTCTTGGGAGCGATAAAAGGGTGAAGCAACCATCTGATTGACACTACTACGGGTACTACCAATAAAACGTGGAGGTTTGCCGCCAGCCAAATCAATATTGATAGGAGAAGGATTGAGCACTGATTTGTTTTGATACGAAATGTCGTAGGTAAGCTGATTACCAATACTTATATTGGTCTCTAATGCGCCGTCTGGCGATTGCAAACTAAATTGTTTTTGCCCATAGGCTGGTAGCAACAATAAAGTGCTTAATAAAAACAGAAAATAATTTTTCATACGTATTTTTTTCAGTTAGATAAATGAAGCTGCAATGTATATATTCATTCGTATAAAAAGAAATAAAACATCGATTATTTAAAAACATTTTCAAATATGAAGCAGTTTAAACTGTTAATTCATTATTTAAAACTAAAAACAGTATGAAAAAACTATTCTTATTTAGATCGGAGAGCACACGTCTGAACTCCAGTCACGAGATTCCATCTCGTATGC
>CAMTPA010000118.1 GCA_947074275.1 uncultured Bacteroides sp. | reverse complement strand
CGGAATACGAGATGGAATCTCGTGAATGGAGTTCAGACGTGTGCTCTTCCGATCTATTAGGACTAACCAATTATTAGAATCAAAACTTTATAAGCATTAAAACATAAACTTTAAAAATAATAGTTATATTTGCAATTAATGGTAGTTTGCATACACCATTTAATTAAAATAAAAAATAAAACCCCTATTTTTTTAACATAAGTACAATTATGAAAAAAATATTACTTGTAGACGACAAAGCATCTATCGGCAAGGTAGTTGCTATTTACCTAAGCAAAGATTACGAGTTTACCTATTTAGAAAATCCACTCAAGGCAATCGAATGGTTACAAAAAGGTAATTTCCCCGATTTAATTATCTCTGATATTCGTATGCCCGAAATGACAGGAGCAGAGTTTCTTCATTATATGAAAACAAATGAGTTATTCAAATCAATTCCGATTATAATGCTTTCGAGTGAAGAAAGTACAACAGAACGTATCAGACTGCTGGAAGAGGGTGCAGCCGACTACATTTTAAAACCATTCAACCCACTTGAGTTGAAAGTACGCATCAAAAAAATTATTGATTAAGTTAACTTATGCTCCATATTATTTATATCGGCAGATACGAAAACGCAATAAAAAAGCTCACTGAATACACTTCGAACGAAACATTTTATGCCGTACCTAATTGTGGGAAAGCTGCGAAGATAATAGATAAGCTCAGAAAGAAAGATGATATCATAATTCTTTATGAACAAGTTGAATTAGAAAAAGATTTGACTGACATAAAATATCTTCGCAAGAAATATCCACAAATATATATGGTATTGGTTTTTGAGAAGATGGATAGTGATGCTGCTCGTAATTATCTCCAAACAGGAATAAATAATACTCTATCTTTAGAGTTAAGTCAAAGCTCTGTAAACGACTTAATAGATTTTCAAAAAAGAAAATTACTGCAGAAAAAAAGAAGTGATTCCGAAGAAACGAAATCAATCAGGACATTTAAGCTTCCATTATGGAAAAGAAGCTTTGATATTCTCTTTTCTTCAACAGCCATTCTTTGTTTGTCACCGATACTGATTGCCACAGCTTTGGCTATAAAGTTAGAAAGTAAAGGAGCCATCGTATACAAATCGAAACGTGTAGGTAGTAACTATAAGATTTTTGATTTCTTGAAATTTAGATCAATGTATACAGATGCAGATAAGCATCTAAAAGATTTCAATAATTTGAATCAATATCAAGAAGAGGAAGAGGATGATTTAAGTGACATTATTCTACCAGATATTGATGACAACACACTGATTGATGAAAACGGAGAAATCGTACTGGTATCTGATGATTTTATGATATCTGAGGATTCTTATATAAATCAAAAAAACAAAGAGCAAAGCAATGCTTTTGTTAAATTAGAGAATGATCCACGTATTACACGTGTAGGTCGAATTATCCGTAAATACAGCATTGACGAGCTTCCTCAACTAATAAATATCTTGAAAGGAGATATGTCCATCGTTGGTAACAGACCTCTCCCACTTTACGAGGCTGAATTATTAACGAGTGATGAATATATTGATCGTTTTATGGCTCCAGCTGGATTGACAGGTTTATGGCAAGTAGAAAAAAGGGGCGATTCGGGTAAAATGTCGGCGGAAGAAAGAAAACTTTTGGATATTAAATATGCACAAACCTTTTCATTTATGATGGATATAAAGATAATTTTGCGAACAGTGACCGCATTCGTACAAAAAGAGAACGTATAAAACAAAGCAATATGGCAAATACCATTTTTCAAATAATAGATTTAATTCTTTTATTAGTGGTTTTAGCTTCGGGAATTTATATTTTTGTTTTCTCAATGGCAGCATTGGGAGGACAAAAGCAACGTTTTCCCACAACAAAGAAAAAATGTCGTATTGCCATATTAATCCCTGACAACAATTTACCATTCAAGAGACAAAATTATCCTATCGACAAATACAAAGTATTCTATTACACCAACTTAATAGAAACAATAACTTTGCTCAATGAGAATGAGTATGATAATGTTGTCATATTGGGAGAAACCACATATGTTTCAGAAAACTTCTTAAATGACATCAGTGATGCGATATATTGCAATGCACAAGCCATTCAATTACATCACATCACAGACGGTAATTTATCGAGAAGATTACATCACAAGGCAGTGAACGAAGAAGTGAGAAACGCTGTATTAAAATGGGGACATAATCGAATGGGGCTATCCTCTGCATTTGATGGAATTGACGTTGTATTGGATACACATTGGCTTAAAGACAACCTAAAAAGCGAAAAAGCCAATCTTGAAAATCGTCTATTACATCAAGGTATATATATTTATTATTTACCATATATTAGTGTACATAGTCCAGAACCACGTCCACAGCCTCAAAAGTTTCCTAAAAAGAAAGCCCTATCCAACTTATTTCCCATTTTTATGGAGGGAAACTTTCAATATCTCGGTAAACTCATTCGATGTTTTTTCCCATCGTGGCAATCTATATTATTTCTGACTTTTGGTTGGTCAGTGATTCACACTTTCGTTGATTGGAGAGGTTCTTTACTTTGGTGGGGCATATTATTAATATTTCTTCTCACCATTTGTGCTGACATCCCCGATTACCTTGTAAAGGATAAAAAAAAGAATACGAAGAAAGCTAAACAATAAAATCATTAATACACTTAGAATGAGCATCGAACGTATTAAACACTACATCAAGCAAAATGATAGTTTGAAGAAACATCTACACCGCTTCATTATGCATCCTGTAAAAACACGTCCTAATTGGTGGATTCGTATGTTTGCACCTCTTTACCAAAAAAGAGGCAAAAAATCGGTTATATATAAAAGTGTCCGTTTAGATACTCCACCTTTCAATCAATTTGCATTAGGAAGATATTCGGTCATAGAAGATTTCTGCTGTATCAATAATGCAGTAGGCGATGTTACTATTGGTGATTATACTCGTGTCGGACTTAGCAATGTAGTAATAGGCCCTGTAAAAATTGGAAATCACGTAAACTTAGCTCAACACGTGGCTATATCGGGGTTGAACCACAATTACGAAGATATTGAAAAAAATATAGACGAACAAGGAGTAAGCACACAACAGATTATTATCGAGGACAATGTTTGGATTGGGGCTAATGCTACCATTTTGGCAGGTGTAACCATTGGAGAACATAGTGTCGTAGCAGCTGGTAGTGTCGTAAACCGCTCTATCCCGCCCTACAGCGTGTGTGTTGGCATTCCTGCTCGTGTAGTTAAACAATACGATTTTGATAAAAAAGAATGGGTATCCGTGCGTATAAGTAACCATAAGTAGTTATAATCCCTATTATTTCTCCTTCAATATACCTCGAAAAAGGGATTGTGGACACCCATAAAACACACTATCTTTGCAGTATCAGAATTTAATTAATTAGTCATAATTTTATTACGTAGCCACGTTTAAGTAAAAGAACCGCATCCCGCCGAAGTGATTTCGTCGGGATGCGGTTTTTATAAGAATTGAAGTTCAGTAAAAAAGAAAATCAAACATCCAATTCTCCTAATTTCTCTTTCATCTCGGTAGCTTTCGATGCCACTTTATCAGCCAATTTCACACCAGTAGTTTTAGCTCTTTGTTTTGCCGATTCTAAAGCTGCTTCTGCCGCAATTTCAATATCGGTAATAGCATCTAAAACATCCGCTTTCGCTTTCTGTGCACGAGCTGTACGTGAGCAATGATAGGCAAGTGCGCCAACTACAGTTCCAATCCCAATTCCTAACCAAAACTTTCCACTATTACATGCCATAATCTTAATTTTTTATTTATTAAACTATTCTTGTTTTTTAGAACGTCCTGTGAATAAAGAGGCAAGCCATAAAAATAAAATGGCGCCTACCAGCGAAGATATTAAACTACCTATCAAGCTTGTGGCATTGAATATCCAACCACCTAAAACACCTCCAATAATCCCCAGCAGAAGATCACCTAACATTCCAAACCCTCTACCACGCATTATTTTACCAGCTACGAAACCGATAAATATACCTATCAGAATAAACCATATAAAATTCATACCAGTTTGCTTTATTGTTTAGAGAATCAACATCAACAGATAAATAAAAGTTCGATAAAACAGATATATTAACGTGATTATTTAAGTGAGCGTCAACAAAAAAAAGGATGTCTCTTTGTATTTTAGAAACATCCTTTCGCTATTTTATAAACCAATTCGATTATTTTGCGTACATCTTAGCACGAAGCTCTTTAATATGGTCGGAAGAGATATACTCATCGTATTCCATCATCTTATCAATGATACCATTAGGAGTAAGCTCTATAATGCGGTTGGCTACGGTTTGAATAAATTCGTGGTCGTGCGAAGAGAATAACACATTGCCTTTGTATGTCTTCAAGTTATTATTGAAAGCTTGAATAGACTCCAAATCGAGATGATTGGTTGGTGTGTCCAAAATCAAACAATTGGCATTGCGCAACTGCATACGGGCAATCATACAACGCATTTTCTCTCCACCCGAAAGTACATTTACTTTCTTCAAAACTTCTTCACCCGAAAACAACATACGTCCGAGGAAGCCTTTCATATAAACTTCATTGCCTTCACCATATTGACTCAACCAGTCTACCAAATTCATATCTGTATTAGTGTAGTTGCTATTATCCAATGGTAAATAGGCAGTAGTAATAGTTACTCCCCAGTTAAAATGCCCCGCATCAGGTTTCATATTTCCGTTGATAATCTCAAAGAAAGCAGTCATTGCACGTGGATTTTTTGACAAGAATACAACCTTATCGCCTTTTTCCACATTAAAGTTCACATCACTGAAAAGCACTTCTCCTTCATCGGTTTTCTTCGCTAAGCCAGATACTTCCAAAATTTGATTTCCTGGTTCGCGCTCAGGAGTGAAGATAATACCGGGATATTTGCGCGAAGATGGCTTAATCTCTTCCACATTCAGTTTATCAAGCATCTTCTTGCGACTGGTAGTTTGTTTACTTTTAGCCACATTGGCACTAAAGCGACGAATAAACTCTTCCAATTCTTTTTTCTTTTCTTCGGCTTTCGCTTTCTGATTTTGTTGTTGGCGTAGTGCTAATTGGCTCGATTCGTACCAGAAACTATAATTACCTGCAAACATATTTATTTTTCCGTAGTCGATATCTACAGTGTGGGTACAAACCGAATCGAGAAAGTGACGGTCGTGGCTCACTACCAAAACTGTGTGTTCAAAGTTTGATAGATACTCTTCCAACCAAGTCACCGTTTCCATATCCAAGTCGTTGGTAGGCTCATCAAGCAGCAGGTTGTCAGGGTTTCCATAGAGAGCCTGAGCAAGCATCACGCGTACTTTTTCTTTTCCACTCAACTCACCCATCAACGTATAATGTTTGTCTTCCTTAATACCCAAGCCGCTAAGCAGAGCAGCTGCATCACTTTCGGCATTCCACCCGTCAAGTTCAGCAAATTTTTCTTCCAATTCTGAAACTTTCATTCCATCTTCGTCACTGAAATCTTCTTTTGCATAAAGCTCTTCGCGTTGCTTCATAATGTCCCACAACACGGTATGCCCCATCATCACGGTATCCATTACTGTAAATGAGTCCCATTTAAAGTGGTCTTGGCTCAACACTGACAGGCGTTCTCCTGGCCCCAATGCGATAGAGCCCGTAGTTGGGTCTAAATCGCCACAAATGGTACGAAGAAACGTTGACTTTCCAGCTCCGTTGGCTCCAATAATTCCATAAATATTGCCATTAGTAAACTTTAAGTTTACATCATTAAACAATACTCTTTTACCAAACTGTACTGAAAGATTTGAAACTGTAATCATAGATATATTAATGTATTAATTTGCAAATAGAAAAGAGGTATGATTGACATTTTGTTAAATAGGGTCAATCAACTGTGAACAGTTATTTTTTCGGGCGCAAAGATACGTATTAAATATGAATAACTCATCATTAACAATGTGTCAATCTGACAGATTTATATTACCTTTGCAGCGTTTTAATTATATCAACCAAAATGGCAAAGAATTTGTTATAACACCCTGAGATAGATTCTTGCCATCCTTGGCGCATATTAATGAACAAAAAAATAGATAGATATGAAATCGAAAAAGAATGAATCGGTTAATGATCAAGAAGTGAAAACTGAAGAGATTCAAGAAGAATTGCCTCAAGTAGAAAACAATACGGAAGAGGTAGTAGATGTTCCAAGCGAAGAAGGCGAAGTAGCCGTCAAACTGGAAGAGTTGGCAAATGAGCTTGAAGAACAACGTGATAAATATCTTCGTTTGGCTGCCGAATATGACAATTTCCGCAAACGTACTCTCAAAGAAAAGAGTGACTTAATATTAAATGGAGGCGAAAAAACACTTAATAGCATACTTCCCGTGGTAGACGATTTTGAAAGAGCTATCAGCACAATGGAAAAAGCTACTGATGTGCAAGCGGTAAAAGAAGGTATAGACCTTATTTACAACAAATTCATTTCTATATTGGCTCAAAATGGAGTAAAAAAGATAGAAACAGACAATCAGGCTTTAGATACTGATTATCACGAAGCTATTGCTGTTGTTCCTGCACCTTCAGATGAGCATAAAGGTAAAATCTTGGATTGCGTACAACCTGGATATACTTTAAACGAAAAAGTACTTCGCCACGCCAAAGTGGTAGTTGGAGAATAATAATAAAATATGGAGAAAAGAGACTACTATGAAGTGTTGGAAGTAACAAAAACTTCCACGATAGAGGAAATAAAAAAAGCATATCGCAAAAAAGCAATCCAATTTCATCCCGACAAAAATCCGGGTGATAAGACTGCTGAAGAAAAATTTAAAGAAGCCGCCGAAGCCTATGGTGTTTTGAGCGACCCTGATAAACGTGCTCGATACGATCAGTTCGGACACGCAGGCGTAGGTGGTGCTGCTGGCAATGGAGGTCCATTCGGAGGTTTCAGTGGAGGTATGTCGATGGATGATATATTCTCAATGTTTGGTGATGTGTTTGGTGGCAGAGGCGGTGGATTTGGAGGCTTCGGCGGTTTTGGCGGTGGAGAAACTCGACAACAACGACGTTTTCGTGGCTCCGACCTGCGTGTTAAGGTAAAGCTGACACTCAAAGAAATCTCTACTGGAGTTGAAAAGAAGTTTAAACTTAAAAAATATGTGACTTGTAAGCACTGCGATGGCACAGGTGCCGAAGGAAGTGGAGGTGTTGAGACGTGTTCTACGTGTCACGGTAGCGGTTCGGTTATCCGCAACCAACAAACCATTTTGGGTACAATGCAGACTCGTGCTACTTGTCCGACTTGTGGAGGTGAAGGAAAAATCATCAAAAACAAATGTAAAGAGTGTAGCGGCGATGGTATCGTGTATGGCGAAGAGGTGGTAACAGTAAACATACCAGCAGGCGTAGCAGAAGGAATGCAGCTATCTATGAGTGGTAGTGGTAATGCCGGAAAACACAATGGCTATGCTGGCGACTTGCTAATATTGGTGGAAGAAGAGGCTCATTCAGAACTTCTTCGCGACGACAATGACTTGGTATACAACCTATTGCTTAATTTCACAACCGCAGTATTGGGTGATACTGTAGAAGTGCCCACTATTGATGGTAAAGCCAAAATAAAAATTGAGCCAGGGACTCAACCAGGAAAGGTTCTTCGCTTGCGTGGAAAAGGTTTGCCTAATGTTAATGGCTACGGAACTGGTGATTTGCTGGTAAATATTAGTATTTATGTTCCCGAGACTTTAAACAAAGAAGAAAGAAATATGATGGAACAACTGAGTCAGTCGGATAATT
Organism: uncultured Bacteroides sp.; assembly: GCA_947074275.1. Taxonomy (GTDB): domain Bacteria; phylum Bacteroidota; class Bacteroidia; order Bacteroidales; family Bacteroidaceae; genus Bacteroides. The sequence continues at coordinate 309 of CAMTPA010000118.1, read as the reverse complement.
TCAAACCAAACACTTCGGTAAAAGAAAAGATTTTTCGCAAGTTCAGAAATCTGTTCGATTAAGAATCGCAAGAAAATCTATTTTAGATAATGCAAAGGGAGGATAACAGCACACGTAATCCTCCCTTTTTTGATTTGTCAAGTTAGCACAAGTTACGCGATAGATGTTTATAGTAGACATAATAGATGTGAATAGTTCACACATCAACTATAAACAGTATTCTCCTATCCTATTTTATTCTATTGGATTAAGAAGTAAGCATCCGATAATCTACCCGTTTTATAGTTAACTAGGTCTACTTATTTTTGT
>CAMTPA010000117.1 GCA_947074275.1 uncultured Bacteroides sp. | reverse complement strand
TGGCGTATACACGCTTTCCAGGCGTGCCTCTTCAACCACTCGAGCACCTCTCCAAACACCTGTGAAAGTTTTCAGCCACAAATGTATTCTTTTTTTTCTTCTTCAAAAGCATTATGAGTTTTTTATCGCACATAAACGCTTTAAATTAATATATTTTAAAACCTGAATAAGCTTATTGGGGTATTCCGAACATTTTAAATGCGTTAACAGAAGTAGCCTCTGCAATCAGGTCAAAATCTTCTTGATAAACTTCCTCTAACTTGCTTACTATATCGCGTATATTCGCACTTTCATTGCGTTTTCCGCGATTCGGGGCAGGTGTCAAATAGGGGGAGTCGGTTTCGGTTACGATACGATTAAGGGGTATACTTTTTAATACTTCGGGAAGTTTTGAATTCTTAAAAGTAACCACTCCATTTATTCCAATCATAAAATTAGAAAACTCTAACAAACTCTTGGCCTCTTGAACTGTACCAGTAAAACTGTGAAATATACCGCGTAGGGATGTGTTTTTATAAGGTTGCAACGCATTGTATACTTCGTGAAATGAATTACGGGAGTGGACAACAATCGGGAGCTCATATTTTAAGGCCCATTGCACTTGTCGCTCAAAAGCCATTACCTGCTCGTTCAAATAGGTTTTATCCCAATACAAATCTATTCCAATCTCGCCAATTGCTACATAATTATTTTTGTTTTGCAGTTCATTTTCAATAATCAACAGCTCTTTTTCGACGTTTTCATCAACCGAAGTCGGGTGCAAGCCTATCATTGGGAAGCAAGTCCCTTCATACGCTTTACAAGTCGCCTGAAGTGGAGCGATGGTGCTACTGTCAATGTTAGGCATAAAGATATAATTAACCCCAGCATTTTTGGCACGACCAATTACTTGAGGCAAATCCTCGGAGAAATCGTTTAAAAAGAGATGGGAGTGAGAATCTACGAGCATAAAATCAAAATAATTGGGGTTGTTTCTCGTTGGCACGATAATAATAGATAATCCCAAATTCACGGCAAATTTGGAGTCGTGTTTCATCTGAGGCAACATCTTGGAATTTGGCCTCTACGCCATTCCATATCTCAAGAATCAACTCATCTGCTTTTTTTCGCATGGCAGCCAATTCGGCTAAGCTTTTATTGGTAAGGCTCTGGAAACCTTTTTGTTTATCAAAGCTATCTTTAAAGACATCATAATGTACTTTCACCTTTGCTATTGTGGGGTTGTAAAGTGGTATTCCGCCTAAAGAACTTCTTTTTCGTTCGCCATCGATTATCTTTTTACCCCATTCAACAATAGAGACTTCTGCTGTCAAATCGGGAAGACTTTGCATATTTGCAGGAAGCCCATAGTGTTTTTTCATATCCGATTTAATTTCACCACGGGCAATACACATATTCAATACTTGTATAAAGTGAGATAGGTAAAGCCGCGCCATCTTCACATTTGCTTGATGTTTAGAGCTACCTTGTGTTTGGTTCTCATAGCAACGCGTATAATAATTATGGGCTATTTCAAATTTATTCAGAAAAGCTCGTGCTAATGCCAATGTGTTAATTGAAAAAGGAAGTTCTCTTATATCACACGACTCACCTTTTGCAACAGCTGCTTTCAACGTGCGTATACGTGCTTGGTCTGTATTTGGTAATCTTCTATAAGGCATATCAAACTCTATTTATACATTTCTCCTCATTAGGCTTTCGACGGTCTTAATGAGTTCTTGCTTTTTTACTTTCTCAACACTCAGTTTGGCGAAATAAGTTAAAGCTGTGGCATAATGTTCTTTGATTTTGCTTTCACAAAGTTCTTTTACTCCTATTTGATTGTAAATAGTAGTCACCGAATTAATTTTTGTTAGTTCATCATAGGATGTTGCATTAAGCCATTTTTCCAATTCTTCTCTTTGTGATTCGTTGGCTTGTTTCAGTGCTGTAATTAGCAAATAGGTTTTTTTATTACAAAGTATATCTCCACCAATCCGTTTTCCAAATTGAGCAGAGTCACCATATACATCCAACAAGTCGTCCTGCAATTGAAAAGCCAAACCAATTTCGATGCCAAAGTTGTAAAGAGCTTCTTTGTCAAATTCGGAAGCATTGGCCATCATTGCTCCTATTTTAAAGCTTGCTGCCAAAAGCACTGCGGTTTTCAGGCGAATCATTTCGAGATATTCTTCTTCGGTAACATCGTTCCGATTTTCAAACTCTACATCCAATTGCTGTCCTTCGCAAATTTCAAGAGCCGTAATGCTAAATAAATCAATTATGGATTTTAAATACTCTGTTGGGCAATCGGCCATATATTGATATGCTAACACAAGCATTGTGTCACCCGATAGAATAGCGGCATTGTCATCCCACACTTTATGCACCGTGGCTTTTCCACGACGAAGGTCTGAACGATCCATCAGATCATCGTGAAGTAACGTATAGTTGTGATACATCTCTATTCCTGTAGCCACCGACAGGGCTTTTTCTATATCCTCTTTGTAAAGATTGTATGCCATAAGCAGAAAAACCGGACGAATGCGTTTTCCACCCAGCGAGAGTGCATATTCGATAGGCGCATACAATTGATACGGAGGGCGTTTGTAAGTAAGGTTAGCCAAATGGCTATTAATCGTAGAAAGTAGTTGAGATGCAGTCAGCATAATTCTATGTAAAAATTAGATAGGAGACAATATGAAATTAAAAAGGCTGCACAATGCAGCCTTCTTAATTTTTTTCAATAAGATTACTGCAATCTAAACATTACAGGAACCGTATATTTCACACGTACAGGTTTATTTCTTTGCATACCTGGTTTCCATTTAGGCATCGAATTTACCACGCGCAACGCTTCTTTATCCAGATAAGGGTCAACACCACGTGCTACTCTTGCATCAACAATTGTACCGTCTCTGTTTACCACAAACTGAATAATAACACGACCTTGCGTACCATTTTCTTGAGCGATTGTAGGGTATTTGATGTTTTTTGCCAAGAACTGCATCAAAGCAGCTTGTCCGCCTGGGAACTCTGGCATATTTTCTACAACGTCAAAAATTTCTTGTTCTTCAGGTTCTTCTTCAACCACAGCAACAGGCACATAAACTACTTCAACTGCTTGACCAGTTTCTTCGCTCGATGCAATGATTGTTTCCTCAATATCAGCCTTGTCATCCACAATTTCGAGCACTTCAGCTGCTTGTGGCACTTCGGGTGGAGGTGGAACCTCAATTTTTTGCTCTTGTTCCGTAATCGGAATCAACTCATCCTCAAACTCAATGTCGACTAAAGCCATACTTGTATCAATCTTTTTGTCACGCTCGGTCCATTCGAACGCCACGAACATAAAGGCCAATACAACCACGTAGCCAACAAGCAGCCACGTGGTCTTCTTACCTTCGAGGTCTGCTTTGGGTGATTTTTTTTGTTCCATAAAATATAATTATTAATAATACGTTCTTATTTCAAGAACGTGCTTCTTAGCATTTTAAAAGTTTCACGTGCTTTTCTGCTACAAATATAAAGCAGATATTTGAATACGCCCTACATTTGAACATTTTTTTTGATTATAATGCTAAAAAACAATCTAATAATAATACTTCTAATTGTATTCGTAAACCAGATGCAAGCGCAGGAAGATAACTCGGTTTTTCAATTTCTAAAACTTCCTTTTTCGGCACACGCAGCAGCATTGGGCGGCGAAAATATCACTGTCATCGAAGATGATATTACAATGGCTGTTCAAAACCCTGCGTTACTTTCTTGTGTGTCCGACAAAACCATCAACTTCAATTATATGTTTTATATTGACGGAGTGAAGGTGGCAAGTGCAGCTTTTTCACGTTTGTTTGGTGAGCGTTCGGCGTGGGCACTCACGGCTCAGTATGTAGATTATGGCAATATGAAAGAGGTGACAGATGAAAATATTGTTTTAGGCAATTTTTCGGCCAAAGACATAGCTATTGGTGCTATTTATAGCTACGATTTATCTGATTATTGGAGTGGTGGAGTGAAAGCAAATATGATATACTCTAAGTATGCTCATTACAATTCTTTTGCAATGGGAGTAGACTTAGGCGTAAATTATTATAATGAAGAGAAAGATTTTTCATTTTCGGCAGCAGCGCGCAACCTTGGCGGACAAATAGTAGCCTTTGAAGACAAGCACGAAAAGCTACCCATTAACCTGCAAGTAGGTATCACCAAGCGATTGGCTCATGCTCCTTTTCGCCTTTCCGTTACATTTTACAATTTGTCGGATTGGAAAAACTCTAAATTTCTAAACCACTGTGCGCTGGGAATGGATTTTATTCCCACCGAAACATTCTATATCGCATTGGGGTATAATTTTCAGCGAGGGGATGAGATGAAAATCGCAGGTTCAAGTCGCTGGGCAGGTCTTACGTGTGGTGCGGGATTACAAATCAAACGATTCAAGCTTGGCGCATCCTATGGCAAGTACCATTTGCACGCTTCTTCTTTTCTATTTAATTTAGCAATGACATTATAATATAAACAGATACAGCAATGAAAAAAATAACAATAGCAATAGATGGATTCTCATCGTGTGGAAAAAGCACAATGGCTAAAGATTTAGCACGAGAAATAGGTTATATATATATAGATAGTGGAGCTATGTATAGAGCTGTTACTCTATATTGTATCCAAAACCATCTTATAGACGGCGAACATATAGATGTTGACCAGCTAAAACAACATATCAACGATATTCAGATTTCATTTCAGTTAAATGCCTCTACTGGGAAGCCCGACACCTACTTGAACGGTGTAAATGTTGAAAATGAAATTCGCACGATGGAGGTGTCGTCTAAGGTAAGCTTGGTGAGTGCCATTGATTTTGTGCGTACTGCTATGGTGGCAGAACAGCAGAAGATGGGTCGGAAAAAAGGAATTGTAATGGATGGACGCGACATAGGCACTACTGTGTTTCCTGATGCGGAGTTGAAAATATTTGTGACGGCATCACCCGAAATTAGAGCGCAACGTCGCTTTGATGAGCTGGAGCAAAAAGGTGTAAAGGCCAATTATGACGAGATATTAGAAAATGTGAAACAGCGCGATTATTTAGATCAGAACAGAGCGGTTAGTCCATTGAAGAAAGCTGATGATGCTTTACTTCTCGATAATTCGCATCTTACTATTGGAGAGCAAAAGGAGTGGTTGCTTCATCAGTTTCACAAAGCCATCACGTGTTGATATGATAAAAGTAGAGACAGATAGCGGGTCGGGATTTTGTTTTGGTGTGGTCACAGCCATACGCAAGGCTGAGGAAGAACTTGCCAACGGTAATAAATTGTATTGTTTGGGCGATATAGTACACAATAGTCGCGAGGTAGAACGGCTGAAAACTCTGGGATTGATAACCATCAATCACGAAGAGTTTGCGCTATTGCGCAACGCAAAGGTGCTGCTTAGAGCACACGGCGAACCGCCCGAAACTTACGAAATAGCTTTGCGCAACAATATTGAGATTATAGATGCCACTTGTCCAGTAGTATTGCGCTTGCAAAAACGAATCAAGCAAGAGTATGAAACGAGTGCGGAAAAGCAAATTGTGATTTACGGATTGAAAGGACATGCTGAGGTTTTAGGACTTGTGGGGCAGACAAAAGGAAAAGCCATTGTGATAGAAAAAACAGCAGAGGTGGAGAAGCTTGATATGAGCAAAGACATCTCGCTCTATTCGCAAACCACCAAGTCGCTCGATGAATTTGGCGAAATAGTAGACTATATAAAAAAGCATACGCACCCTGCTACTTCATTCAATTACTACGACACCATTTGCAGGCAAGTAGCCAATAGAATGCCTAATCTGCGAAAATTTGCGGCGACACACGATTTGGTGTTTTTCGTCAGTGGCAAAAAAAGCTCTAATGGGAAAATGTTGTTTAGCGAGTGCTTGAAGGTAAACCCCAACTCACATTTGATAGATAGTGTAGATGAGATTGACACGACGCTTCTGCACGATATTAAATCCATTGGTGTTTGTGGAGCTACGTCTACTCCCAAATGGTTGATGGAAGAGATTGAGAAAGCAATTATAGGGTTCATCGAAAAGAAACATATTTAACGTTATTTATCTATATAAATAGTAGATTGTCACCTCTGCAACCGTTTTACTAACACTTTTTCCTATCTTTGCATCGAATAACTTAAATAAAGATTGTTATGGGAACAGTGAAGTGCATAGGTATTTTAACTTCTGGAGGCGATGCTCCAGGAATGAACGCAGCCATTCGTGCGGTGACACGTTCGGCTATCTACAATGGGCTGAAGGTTAAAGGTATTTACAGAGGATATAAAGGTTTGGTAACGGGCGAAATCAAAGAATTTAAAAGTCAAGACGTTAGCAATATCATACAATTGGGAGGTACGATTCTGAAAACAGCGCGCTGCCAAGAGTTTATGACCACCGAAGGGCGACAAATAGCTTACGAGAATATGAAAAAAGAAGGCATTGATGCTCTTGTTATTATTGGTGGAGATGGTTCACTTACAGGTGCGCGAATCTTTGCACAAGAGTTCGATGTTCCCTGTATCGGGCTTCCTGGTACGATTGATAATGACCTTTTTGGTACAGATACTACCATTGGTTATGACACTGCTTTGAATACGATATTAGATGCTATCGACAAAATTCGTGATACAGCAACCTCGCACGAGCGTTTGTTTTTTGTTGAGGTAATGGGACGTGATGCTGGTTTCTTGGCACTCAACGGGGCTATTGCATCGGGCGCAGAGGCGGCCATCATTCCTGAATTTAGCACCGAGGTAGACCAATTGGAAGAATTTATCAAAAGCGGATTCCGAAAATCGAAGAACAGTAGTATTGTGTTGGTAGCCGAAAGTGAACTCACGGGTGGCGCAATGCACTATGCCGAGCGTGTGAAAAACGAATACCCACAATACGATGTGCGTGTGACTATTCTTGGACACTTGCAGCGTGGTGGTAGTCCTACGGCTCACGACCGTATTTTGGCAAGCCGATTGGGTGCAGCTGCTATCGATGCCATAATGGAAGATCAGCGTAACGTTATGATTGGTATTGAGCACGATGAAGTTGTGTATGTGCCATTCAGCAAAGCTATCAAAAACGATAAACCCGTTAAAAAAGATTTGGTAAACGTACTTAGGGAGCTTTCTATCTAAAATCAGAGAATAACTTCTTTACGAATAAAAAAGACGCTTTGAGCAAGTAGGCTCAAAGCGTCTTTTTTTTATTTGCCCGAGATGTATTCACGTATGTTGGTGTAGCAATGATCTATCAAGTTGTCTATCGATTCGACAGTAGCCCAGGCATTGTGGGGCGAAGCGATAAATTTATAAGGGTCTTTTAGCTGCATCAATGGTGAGTCTGCATTGATGGGTTCCGATGCGAAAACGTCGAAAGCGGCTCCAGCTATCACGTCATTGTTTAGTGCATTGGCCAGAGCTACCTCATCTACTATACCTCCTCTCGCCACATTGATTAATATTGCGCTGCTTTTCATCTCCTCAATGCGTTTAGCATCTATCAAGTTGCGTGTATTCTCGTTGAGTGGCGTGTGTATTGATACAATGTCTGCCCACTCAAGAAGCTCCGTTAGTGTGCTGCAAGCTGGATACGCCTCTTCTCGTATTGTTCCCGAAGTTGAATAATACTTCACGTTGCATCCGAATGCAGATGCCAATTGTGCTACTCGTCTACCAATGTTGCCCAAGCCGATAATACCCCAGTTCTTGTTTCTTAGCCCTGTGGTTCGTCGGTCGAGATTGAGGTGTCGGTTGGAGGCGGCATAAGCCCCACTTTTAAAATAGGTGTCGTAAAAATGAAGTTCTCTCATTAATGATAGAGCATATCCGATAGTAACTTCAGCCACTGCATCCGTGGAGTAGCCTACGGCGTTGCGGACCTTTATGCCTCGTCTGCTTGCGGCGTTCAAATCAATGTTGTTCATGCCCGTAGCAGCAATACAGATAAGCTTTAAAGAGGGGAGTTGCTCCATCAGTGCATCATCTATCACAACCTTGTTGGTGATTATAACCTCTGCGTCTTTGCAGCGTTCTATGATTTGTTTGTTACTTGTGGTTTCATTGTAACCTACATAGTTGCCCAATGTGGCGATTTTGGATATATCTTGTCCAAAGATGGTAAATTCATCAAGAAATACGATTTTCATAAATTAGCGTGTATTATATGTATTACGATTTGTTGTTGGTGTAGCAAATATAAATCATTTGTGCTTGTTTGGGGTATGCGAGGCGGTTTTTTTTTGTGTATATATAGAAAAAAGAAAAAGCTTCTGATTTCTCAGAAGCTTTTCTTTTTGGTGATCCGCCTGGGGCTCGAACCCAGGACCCCAACATTAAAAGTGT
>CAMTPA010000116.1 GCA_947074275.1 uncultured Bacteroides sp. | reverse complement strand
CTAAATTGATGGGTGGATTGCACAAAGCTGGAATCGAAATTAACCGTAAGGTTTTGGCCGATTTAGCGATGAATCATCCCGAAGCATTCAAAGCGATTGTTGCTAAAGCAAAAAATGCTTAAGTAGTTATTGCTAAGATTTATACAAAGCCGATAGCCTTCAAAAGCTATCGGCTTTTTCGTGTTAAATAAACTCTTATTACTGCCGAAAGCGGCATAATGGCTAAACAAAAGCGTGAATATGCTTGTTTGTTTAATAGAAAGTATCTACATTTGTGTAGTTGAAAATATTGCCGTACCGGACTGATTGGGAAACTCTTCAAATTATTCTGATATACCGAGAAAAGCTTCAGTTCTTAATGGCGGGCCACATCCTTCGGGACAGCTTTATGCCAGTGGATTACAAAGGGGACGAGCACTCAAATCTTGTTCTATCAGAGTTTCATCACACTCACGGTACGGCATCTTATAAAAGAAGAGCGGAGTCAATATTGATTACCGCTCTTCTTGCTTTTATTCAAATACAATAGCCGCATATGATTTTCTATTTCTCTGGTACTGGAAACTCCAAATGGGTGGCTCGTCAGCTTGCCGCCGATACAAATCAATCGCTCTTTTTTATTCCCGATGAACTTAAACAGTCAAGGGGGTACACCCTTGCGCACGATGAAATGATAGGTTTTGTGTTTCCCATTTACTCGTGGGGAGTGCCGCCTATCGTATTGCGTTTCATTGCTCAATTAGCTCTCGATGTAGCATCGCATCATTACATCTATTTTGTGGCAACTTGTGGCGATGAAACGGGAATGGCTCCACAACAGTTTAGGCGTGCAATTGCTCGGAAGGGATGGGAGTGTAAGGCTGGTTTCTCTATCACAATGCCCAACAATTATGTACTTCTTCCTGGATTTGATGTTGATGTGGTCGATGTGATGGAAGCAAAACTGGTTGCTGCACCCACTCGTCTTGCAGAGATTATTTCGTGTCTCAACAATCAGTTCGAAGGTTTCGACTGTGTTTTGGGCAGTTGGGCTGTTTTGAAAACTCGTGTTGTGTATCCGTTGTTTGTCAAGTGGGGCATTTCACCAAAAAAATTTTTTGCTACCGATTCTTGCAATGGCTGCAAACGTTGTGCTAAAACCTGCCCCGTGTGCAACATCGTTGTCGAGTCGAAACCGAAGTGGGGGAGTGAATGCACCTCTTGCTTGGCGTGTTATCACATTTGTCCACAGCGTGCTATACAGTATGGTGGCGGCACTCGCAACAAAGGGCAATATTTTCATCCATAATAAAAAAGGTTGATGCCACCTATGCGATTATCAAGCACATAGGCGGCATCAACCTTGTAGTATAAAACGGCTATTTAATTTTTATTTGGCAGTGAGATAAATCTTCAATAATGGCCAAGCTTTCCACTGTTACGCCTTTATCCTCCAGCCTTTTGCGTCCACCCTGAAACTCCTTTTCAATAATAAATCCCATTCCTACCAAGCTTGCCCCAGCCTGATTCACCAAATCAATTACCCCAATAGCTGCGTTTCCGTAGGCCAAAAAATCGTCTACAAACAGCACATTGTCTGCAGGAGTAAGAAAATCAGAGCTTATCACAATGTCATACTGACGATCTTTTGTGAAAGAGTGTACCGTGGTGTGCAGTGCATTCTCTATTGTTTTGGGCGATTTCTTCTTACCAAACACCACGGGTAAATCAAGCAGATAGCCAGTCATTATAGCAGGTGCAATGCCGCTCGCCTCGATGGTCATTATTTTATTAACGTTGGTCGAACCAAAACGTCGTGCAAACTCCACTCCAATGGATTTCATCAACACCGGGTCCATTTGATGGTTTATAAAACTGTCCACTTTGAGAATACCACCCTCAAAGCATTTACCGTCTTGCAATATCCGTTTTTTAAGCAATTCCATTCAAGTTGTTATTTGTTGTTACGCAAATCCTTCACCCTCACAGCTTTTCCTTCGCTTTGTGGCAAAGATCCTTTTTTTACAAGCTTCACTTTTGGAGTTACCAGAATCTCGTCTTTCAACTGGCGAGTAATGTCTTTGCGAATCTTTTCAAGTTCGATGTAGTTGTCGGTCGAAAGATCGCTTAATTCTACTTCAACCACCATTTCATCTTGATTATTCACCGTTTCAAGAGTGATTAGGTAGTTGCTGCCAAGCTCGGCGAAGTGTACCAAAATCTTTTCCACTTGCATCGGGAATATATTCACTCCTTTGATAATAAACATATCGTCACTTCTTCCTTTTATACGGTCTATTCGGCGATGCGTGCGACCACACGCACACGGCTCGTCAATGATTCGTGTCAAGTCGCGTGTACGGTATCTGATAAGTGGCATCATATCTCTATCGAGAGTTGTCAATACCAGTTCGCCTATTTCGCCGTCTGGCATAGGTTCGCCTGTTTCGGGGTCGATAATCTCTACCAAATAGCAATCTTCCCAAATGTGCATACCTTCCTGATAAGGACATTCAAATGCAACTCCTGGTCCATTCATCTCGGTCATACCAAAGCAATTGTATGCTTTCACATCGAGCATTTTCTCAATTTTCTTGCGTTGTTCGTCAGTATGAGGTTCTGCGCCGATAATCAATGTTTTCAGTGTCGATTCGGTTGGGTCTAACCCCTCTTCTTGAAAAACCTCAGCCAGTCGGATGGCGTAGCTCGGTATGGCGTGTAAGGCAGTTGTTTTAAAATCGTTGATGAATTTAATTTGGCGTTTGCTGTTTCCAGCGGCTGCAGGCACGGTCAGGCATCCCAACCACTCTGCACCATACTGAAATCCCAATCCGCCCGTAAACATCCCGTAGCCCGAACTGTTTTGAAAAACATCCGTTTTGCGCACCCCCACCATATACAAGCAGCGTGCCACCAAGTTTGCCCATGAGTTCAGGTCGTGTTGCGAGTGTACTATCACCGTAGGGTTTCCTGTTGTTCCGCTCGACGAGTGAATGCGTACCCCCTTTTCTCCCATATCGCCAGCTACCAATCCAAACGGATAGTTTGCACGCATATCCGCCTTCGTGGTAAAAGGAATTTTTCGTATATCATCTACCGACTCTATACTCTCGGTTGTGATACCATTCTTAGCAAAAACCTCTTTGTAGTAGGGCGAGTTATTGGCTATTTCAACCGTTTTTTTTAGTCGCTCTACTTGCAGTTTTTTCAGATCTTCACGATTCATCGTTTCAATCTCTTGTTCCCAATAGTTGTTTGTATTCATGGTCTTATCTTTATTACGTTCTTCTCTTATCAAAAAAAATGTGCCAATCTCTCAACTCACATTGCGGTATGGTGATTAGCACATTTCTATCTCATTTTTTTAAGTTGTATTTTTCAGATGGGATTTTACATACGATTTTCTGCAAACTCTTTTCCAGCAGCCAAAGCTTTCAGGTTCATCTCTACGATAGCTTCCCCTTTGCGTTCAAAAATTTCTCGTATGCTCTCTTGCACCAGCGCATAGTCAATTCCTAAAAATGGAATTGTTGCTCCTAATAACACGATGTTTGCCACTCGCATCGATCCAATTTCTTTAGCGATGTGGTCTACATTCAACACCACTTTCTGAGGCAATTTATTGATTTCCTCCATTACCTTCGTCACATTGGGGTAGTTGGGAATGTTGATAAATGGTGTGTCATTCGTCACCAACCATCCTTCAGCACTTAGGTAAGGCAGATAGCGAAGCCCCTCCATTGGTTCGAGCGAAATAATCAAATCACATTTACCCATCGGAATCAAATCCGAAGCGATGGGCTTGTCGCTAATCCGAAGATTCGACTGCACATCTCCACCTCGCTGGCTCATTCCGTGTACCTCGGCTTGTTTCATATGCAAGCCCGCTTTCAATGCTGCTTTCCCTATTACTGTGGCGATAGACAAAATGCCTTGTCCACCTACTCCTGATAGTATAATGTCTTTTTTCATGGCTTACTTACTTCTTTTTTTGCGTGATAAAGTTTGAATACACTCTCTTCGTGGTATTATCACAGAAACACCGTGATAGTTTAGTTCTTCGCGAATCATTTGCTTCATTTCCTCGTAGTTCTTTTTCAAAGGCACCACCACTCTGATGTGTTCAGGTTCTACCCCTAATCCCAAGCAGATGGCTTCGATGCGTCCCGTTCCAGCAGAGTCTTGTCCGCCAGTCATCGCAGTCGTTTCATTGTCGGAGATGATGACTGTCACATCCGATTTCTCGTTCACGCAGTCCAGTAGTCCAGTCATTCCCGAGTGAGTAAAAGTGGAGTCGCCAATAACAGCTACCGACGGATACAAACCACCATCTGCTGCACCCTTTGCCATTGTAATCGATGCGCCCATATCCACGCACGAGTCAATAGCGTTGAATGGTGCATTCGCTCCAAGTGTGTAGCAGCCAATGTCGCTAAATACCTTGTGGGTAGGATACTCCTCTTCGAGCACTTGTGTCAAAGCTTGATAAACATCTCTGTGTCCACATCCTTCGCACAGTGCCGGTGGGCGCATTTCAACAACATCTGGTTTGGCAAAGGTCGATACATTCTCTTTACCTACTGCACGTGCCACCGTGTCGGGGTTTAGTTCACCATCTTGAGACAGTGTTCCGTCCAATCTTCCTTTTACTTTCACGCCAATGCCCAAGTAGCCCTTCAACTGTTTCTCTACAAAAGGTTGCCCATCTTCCAGCACCAATATCTCATCGCACGAATCCACCAGCTGTTCCAATTGTTTCTTAGGAAGCGGATACTGCCCAATCTTCAACACAGGATATTCACAGCCATCGGGGTAGTTTTCCATTAAGTAGTTGTAGCCAATGCCACAAGCTATGATACCCATTTTCTTATTCGGCCCATCGGTGTATTTATTATAGGCAGACTCTTCGGATGCTTTGATAAACTCCTTCTGGCGTTCAAGCAAAGCCTTGTATCTTTTACGAGCATTGCCCGGAAGCAAAATAAACTGGCGAGGGTCTTCGCTAAAAGCCATTTCGTTTTGTGGTTTTTGTGCCTTTTGCTCTACGCCCGCACGCGAATGCGCCAGTCGGGTCACGATGCGTAGCAACACAGGTTCGCCCGTGCTTTCCGATAGTTCAAATCCGTTGTATACCATATCGTAGGCCTCTTGCTGATTGCTTGGTTCGAGCATTGGAATCAAAGCGAAATCACCATAAAAGCGGCTATCTTGCTCGTTTTGCGAGGAGTGCATACTTGGGTCATCAGCAGCCAATACCATCAACCCACCTTTTACACCCGTCATTGCAGCATTAATAAAGCAGTCGGCCGCCACGTTCATTCCCACGTGTTTCATACACACCAACGCACGCTTTCCTACAAACGACATTCCCAATGCAGCCTCCATCGCTGTTTTTTCATTGGCAGCCCAGCGGCTGTGTATATTTCGCTCTTGGGTGATGGGAGCAGCTTGAATGTATTCGGTGATTTCGGTAGAAGGAGTTCCCGGATAGGCATAAACGCCCGAAAGTCCGGCATCTAAAGCTCCTTGTGCAATGGCTTCATCGCCAAGTAGAAGTTGTTTGCTCATAGTCATTAAAAAAAATGTCACAATTAATAATAATTGTGACAAAGATACACCTTTAGCGATATTTTCATTGCTATTTATTTGAAAATCTTTCGTTGGTTTAGCGCATTCCAATATTTTCGAGCATTTCGGTTGTGCTCGCTTAGCGTGGTGGCAAAGTTGTGTGTGCCCGAAAAATCCTCTTTGGCACACATATATAGATAGTTGTGCGAGGCGTGGTTTAGCACACTTTCAAGTCCACGCTTCGATGGGATGCGAATAGGGCCTGGTGGCAAACCTGCGTTCAGGTAGGTATTGTAGGGCGACACATATTTCAAGTGTTCGTTGGTGATTCGTCTTAAACCAAAATCTTGCATTGCAAACTTCACGGTGGGGTCCGCTTGTAGCGGAATGCCTCGTTTCAGTCGATTGATGTACAGTCCTGCCACCACCGGTTTTTCTTCGTTGTTGTTGGTTTCCTCTTCCACAATCGATGCCAATGTCGCCACCTCTTGAGGAGTCATACCTATTGCTTCAGCCTTCTCTCTTCGCTCTTTGTTCCAAAACTTCGTGTGTTCTTGCTGCATCCGTTTCATCAAGTCTGCTGCGCTCACGTCCCAATACACTTGGTAGGTGTCGGGGATAAACAAACTCCCAATGGTGGCTTCGTTGTATCCCAATGATGTTTGAAAGGCCGAGTCGTGTATCAAGGTGGCAATTTCCAGCGAGTCTATCATTAGCTGCTTGCTTATGTTTCTCGATAAGTTGTCTATGGTTCGCACACTCCCGATGGTCAGATTCACAGGTTCTTTAAATCCCCGTGTTAGTCGGTTGTATAGGTTATAAGCGTTGTCATCGGGTCGAATGGCATATTTGCCTGTACGGATGTTGTTTCCTAATTTACGATATTGAGCCATCCATTTAAGTCCCGTTAGGCTATTGGGGTTTCCATTCGCTTTTATCTTGTCGAAGATGGAGTCGGCATTGTCATCTCTATCTATATAAATGTAGGTAGTCTGCGACGGGCCAAACTGCGGATAAAATAGGTGATAATATAAAAAAGAAGCTCCTGTCGCACCCAAAACAAAGAGTGTGACAAGAAGCCCTATGATGATTCTTTTACTTTTTTTGCTCATACTCACTGAAACTCACTTTCTAAATTTGTAGGCAACAAAGGTAAGAAGAATTTTCTTTCAACGAAACGGTTAGTCAAACAGTCCAGGATAAATCATACCTCCTGTTTCGGTCACATTCAGTGTTTGCAGCAGCTCTCCCGTGGGCGAGTAAAACACCTGAAATTCTTCGGGCGAGTTCCACGATTGCACATCAATGATGATAACTGGTGGCTGGTTGTTTGGTAAATCTATCACACGCACGTAGCGCAGCCTGCCTGCTGCCAAAGTGCTTGCCATAAATTTCTCTGCCACTACCGTTGGCACAGCCTCAAGCGAGTTCACGTCGTTGTCGGTCATCACCCATTTTCCTTTGTCGGAAAACCAAACGTTGATGCCCACATTATTTTCAATAAAAGTGGCAATCTGATACCCTCTTTTTTTGCTCCATTGCACGTCGGTAGCATTAGGATACATCTTTTCAAACACCGTTTGCAAGTCGGTTGGTTGTTGCGCAAAAGTCGATAATGACACCAGGATAAACATTCCCACAGCGAAGAATTTAAAATTCCAATATTTCATTTTGAACTGTTTTATAAGGTGATAAAATTATCTATAATAACATCTCATATCCCCTTTTGTTTGCGATATGCTTGCTGGAGGTGCTTGTTTATTTTTACACATCACTCCTTTTTTGCTCGGTTGTGCTTGATTTAATGTAGTTTTAATGTTTGAGGTGAAAGAAAAATATGTTACTTTTGCGGCTCAATACAACATTAAGCAGTATATAATTAGAATTAATCAACTATATCTTATGCGTAGAATTATCACACTTCTATTATTTTTTTCGTTGGCAGTCAGCGGAGTCTATGCCCAGCGTATGTCCGATGAGCAGGTTATCCAGTATGTAAAAAGTGGACAAGCACAAGGCAAAAGTCAAAAACAAATGACCACCGAGCTAATGCGTCGTGGTGTCACCAAAGAGCAGGTGGAACGCATCAAAAACAAGTACGAGGAGTCGCAAGGCAATGAAGATCGTGCAACCACTGTGGCAGGACAACATAGAGAACGTAGGTCTAATCCGCAAAATGAAATGTCTGCTACCGATTTTGATGAGATAGCAGCGGACATTCAAGCACCTTCCGAAGTTTCTACGGGCAAAGCAGCCAAAATGGTGTTTGGACGCAATGTGTTCAATGGTCGTAATCTCACTTTCGAGCCCAACACCAACGTAGCTACCCCCGACAATTACAAATTAGGTCCTGGCGATGAGGTGATTATCGATGTGTGGGGAGCTTCCGAAAATACCATTCGTCAAACCATCTCTCCCGAAGGCAGCATTTCGGTGAGCACGTTGGGTCCTGTCTACCTGAGTGGAATGACGGTGAAAGAGGCCAATGCCTTTCTGCAACGTGAGTTTAGTAAAATCTACTCGGGCATTTCGGGCAACACTTCTCAAGTCAATCTTACTTTGGGGCAAATTCGCACCATTCAAATCAATATTATGGGCGAGGTAGCCATCCCAGGCACTTATCGCCTCTCTTCTTTCTCTTCTGTGTTTCATGCGCTTTATCGTGCCGGTGGTGTAAGTCCCATTGGTAGCTTGCGCGACATCCAGGTGATTCGCAATGGTAAAAAAGTAGCAGAAATCGATGTGTACGATTACATTCTTCAAGGAAAGATGAACGATGATATTCGCTTGATGGAAAATGATGTAATCTTGGTATCTCCTTATCATAGTTTGGTCGACATTTCGGGCAAAGTAAAACGCCCTATGTATTACGAAATGAAGAAAGGTGAAACAGTGGGCACTTTATTGAAGTATGCGGGTGGCTTCACGGGAGACGCTTATACCAAAGGGGTACGCTTGCTACGTATGAGTGGACGTGAAAAACAGATTTATAACATCGACGAAATGGATTACTCCGTATTCCCCTTGTTAGACGAAGATGCTTTGACAGTAGGTGCTGTGCTCGATCGTTACGAGAATAGAGCCGAGATACAAGGTGCAGTCTATCGCGATGGTATGTATCAGATTAATGGCGAGGTGAATACTGTGAAAAAGCTCATCCAAAAAGCCGAAGGGTTGCGTGG
>CAMTPA010000115.1 GCA_947074275.1 uncultured Bacteroides sp. | reverse complement strand
CGAGATGGAATCTCGTGACTGGAGTTCAGACGTGTGCTCTTCCGATCTGTGGGGCCTGCAAGAAAATTGTTACTAAATCCATAGACATTCTAATTTATAATTGTTCGACTTAAAATAAGCTATTTATTATTTGTTCAACTTACCTTCTCTTTTGAGTTGATGCACAATACCATCCAAAGTTCCATTGATAAAACTACCACTTTTCATTGTGCTATACAGTTTGGCAATTTCCACATATTCGTTTAACGAAACGCTAACAGGAATGTTTGGAAAACTCAAAATTTCAGCCAAAGCCGTCTGCATAATAATCACATCCATAAATGCAATTCGATCCAAGTCCCAGTTTTTTGTATTTTCACTAATCAGATGGCGATAATAATCGGCATTCAAAATAGTGCGACGGAACAAACGACGAGCAAACTCTTGATCTTCTTCATCTTTAAATTCAGGAAGAAGTGGTTGGTCCGCACCCAATTTTTCATCAAAACGTTTGATGGTTTTCATCACAAACGTATCGACGATTTCTTTATCATCATTCCAATACAAGCTTTGATCTTCCAAAACCTGATCGAGCGACTCATCATTCAAGATGAATGTCTTATATATTTTTCTCCAAAAATCTCTATCAGCAGCATACGAATCATCGGTAGATGCCATATACTCCTTATATAAGTCGGACGCAGCTATTTTATCAAATAGCTCTTTTATAAAGTCCTGATCATTGGCCCACGTACGCTTCTGATTGGAAATAAACTCAAGCAACTGAGCGTTCACATCCAATTGAGCAATAAATTTATTATCAATAAATCGAGTATTGGGATGAAGCTCTTCGGGGGTTGGTTTCAATTTAGCTTTTGCGGTATCAATGCGTTTGCGCGCATATTCTGTCAACGCAATCATCAACATCAATAGGTAGTTGTACAAATCATACGCTTTGGAAAGGCTAAAGAACAACTCTTTTTCCGCTGAATCCAAGTTTTTGCTTCCATTCTGATAGTAAGAATACACTATCTGTATGATTTTTAGACGAATAAGAACTCTGTTAATCATAAATCTTTTAAATACTATTATTTACGAATGGCAAAAATAACTATTTTAAATTAGTTCTACTATATAAAGGAGATTTTTTTAGACAACATTTCATTCTCTTCTATTTTTCTTTTGACGGATAAAAAAAAAGTTTCAATTTTGAAGCCAATTTAAAACATATTGCATTGCAACGTAGTTATGGAAGATAATAAAAAGAAAATGTTAACAGACATTAGCGACAAAGAGATTGTATTCTCTAAATCAATCAAAGCTGGGAAGCGTATTTACTACCTTGATGTAAAGAAAAACAGAAAAAACGAGATGTTTCTTGCCATTACCGAAAGCAAGAAAATCATTTCGGGAGATGGAAACGACTCACAAGTTAGTTTTGAGAAGCATAAAATATTCTTGTACAAAGAGGATTTTGATAAGTTTCTGAATGGACTTACCCAAGCTATCGGATACATCAACGAGCAACAAGGTGTTTTTATAAAAGATGCCCAAGAAACTGAAACGCTACAAACCACGGAAGATATTAAAATAGATATTGACTTTGAATAAAAGCTATCTACACCCAAAAAAGCTTTTATATACCTCTTCTGAGCTATTAACAGTTAGCGACTCAACTATCAACAGTTATTGAGTCAACTATGAACAGTTGGCAACTCAAACATTTACAACTGTATTTTTCCACGCACATACCTATAAATTTAGTAAACAGCTAAAACTAAAGGTTCTAATATTTTGATATATCACAATTAAAGCATAATTTTGCACCGCTTTTTGCACATCGGGCGGGTTTTCCGCTACGTGTGATGGTGAATTAAGCAAAACAATTACTTAATTTAGAGTAACACAAAAATTTTAGAAAAATGAGATCAATTGAAGTAAAAGGAACTGCAAGAACAATTGCAGAACGCTCTTCTGAACAAGCAAGAGCTTTGAAAGAAATTCGTAAGAACGGTGGTGTACCTTGTGTATTGTACGGAGGTGAAGAAGTTGTTCACTTTACTGTACCTGCTGAAGGTTTGCGCAACTTGGTATTTACTCCTCACATCTACGAGGTAAATCTGTCTATCGATGGCAAAGAAGTGAAAGCTATTATGAAAGACATTCAATTTCACCCAGTAAAAGACACTATCATTCACGTTGACTTTTTCCAAATCAACGAAACGACTCCTATCGTAATGGAAGTTCCAGTACAATTGGAAGGTTTGGCAGAAGGTGTGAAAGCCGGTGGTAAATTGGTTCTTCAAAGCCGCAAATTGAAAGTAAGAGCTTTGTATACTGCAATCCCTGAAAAACTAATCGTAAACGTTGCTCACTTGGGTCTTGGAAAAACAGTACAAGTAGGCGAATTGAGCTACGAAGGCCTTGCGCTTCTTAACGCTAAAGAAGCTGTTGTATGTGCCGTTAAGTTGACTCGTGCAGCAAGAGGTGCAGCAGCTGCAGCAGGAAAATAATCGTTCGATTAAACGATACAAGCATATTTTTAAAACGCGGATTATCACGGGAAATGCCTGTGTTAATCTGCGTTTTTTTATTCATTCGTATTTTTAACAGCATATTCATTTATGAAATATCTGATTGTTGGATTGGGAAATATGGGGGCTGAGTATCACGAAACTCGCCACAACATTGGTTTTATGGTAGTAGATAAAATGGCTCGACTAAATAACACTCCCTTTGTAAGTGGACGTTATGGATCGACGGCATCTTTTTCCATAAAAGGTCAGCAAATCATTTTGCTCAAACCATCTACTTTTATGAATCTTAGCGGATTGGCTGTGCGCTATTGGATGCAACAAGAGAAAATTCCACTCGAAAACGTACTGATTGTGGTAGACGATCTGGCATTGCCTTTTGGAACGCTTCGCCTAAAACCGCAAGGAAGCGATGCTGGGCACAATGGATTGAAGCATATTGCAGCTACATTGGGCACGCAAAGCTACAATCGCCTTCGTTTTGGTATAGGCAGCAACTTTGCCAAGGGCAGACAAATAGACTATGTGCTCGGAAAGTTTGATAATGAGAATTGGAACACGATGGAGGAACGCTTGGAAATGGCTTGCGAAATTATCAAAAGCTTTTGTTTGGCAGGTGTCAACATCACAATGAATCAATATAACAAGCGATAATAAGTATGGCAGAAGCAAGGATAGACAAATGGCTCTGGGCAGCGCGTATTTTCAAGACACGCACCATCGCTGCCGAAGCTTGCAAAAAAGGAAGAGTTAGCATCAATGGCTCTTTCGTGAAAGCGTCACGTATGATTAAACCAGGCGACGTGATTCAAGTAAAGAAACCGCCCATCACCTATTCATTTAAGGTGCTGCAGGCTATCGAAAAGCGTGTAGGGGCCAAATTGGTGCCCGAAGTAATGGAGAACGTGACTACCCCCGACCAGTACGAACTACTTGAAATGAGCAAAATTAGTGGATTCATTGACAGAGCAAGAGGCACAGGCCGCCCAACTAAAAAAGATCGCCGAAGTATGGAGGAGTTTACCGATCCCGAATTTGTAGACGATTTCAATTTCGAGTTCGATTTTGAATCGGAAGAAAACAATGAAGATAAATAACAAAAAAGTTGATTCTCGACAATCGTTGTCATTGAATCAACTTTTTAATTATAGAGCAATGTGACTTATTACAAATTGGCTTTTACCGCATCAATCAATGCTTGATTTTCTGCATCAGTCAAATATACTTTACCGGGATTCATTTGGAAAATGCCGCCGTAATCGGGTCCATCCACGTATTTAGGAATCAAATGAAAATGCAAGTGTGATAGTTTATCTGAGTATGCACCGTAGTTTATTTTTTCGGGATTGAATGCTTTGTCCATTGCACGTGTCACACGCACCACATCTTCCATAAATGCGTTGCGGTCGGCATCACTTAGCTCATTCAAATCATTCACGTGATCTTTGTATGCCACCAAGCAACGTCCGTGATAAGTTTGTTCTTTGAATAAGAATACACGTGATACTGACAATTGAGCTATTTCAATCATTAAGTTGTGAAGAGTCTCATTGTTTTGGCAATACAAGCACTCTTTGGGATCGCTTTTCATGATAATATCTATTTTAAAAATTATGTTGCAGCAAAAATAGATAAAATAGCGTTCGAATTATGTAGATTTTTTAGCTCTTTTGTCCTACTAATTGGTAAACATTCTCTTTTTCTCCTACTATCCAGAGCACATCGCCTTTGCGGAAAGGGGTGTTCATATCTATCGTCATCATCATATCACTATCTCGCTCCACTCCGGCAATAAAACAGCGAAATTTGTCACGAATGCCCGATTCTTTAATGGTTTTTCCCACAAAGTTAGAATCTTCGTCAATCATAAACTGCTTCAATATCAGCTCGTGTTTTTCGTAAATATCGCCATCCAATGGCACTTTTTGTGCCACCACATCGCCAAACCGATTGAGTTGTTCATCGGTGCCAATCACTTGTATCTTATCATACGGAAACAACTGTGTTCTTCCTCCTGGTATATTAATCCGACGCTTTCCACGCAAAATGGATGTGATGTGGATGCCATATCTCTTTGCCAAATTCAAATCCATCAACGTTTTCCCAGCCCAAAGCGACTCGCTTGGTATTTCAAAATCGGCAAGATGCAAATCGTGCGAAAGCAACCTGCCTGCATAAGCTGGTTTCTTCTGTCCCATATATTCATCTCGCATATCACGTGAGCGAAGATTCTGAAAGAACTTACGTTCAATCAAGATAGATTGTTTTTTCAAACGACGCGACCCTATCATCAATACAATGATAAGAACCGCCACCCCAATCATCAAGCCGATAGAAGCCTTGAACAACCCAGCAATAATAAACATTACAAAGGTGATAGCTATCATAAAGCGAATGACAATAGTAGCTACCAACGGTGCCCTATTGCCTCGATGATCGCCCCAAAGAGTAGTAAATTCCATCGAATGATTCTTCTTTATCATAATGGCACGCAGAAATGGAGCTACCAACAGAAGTGTAACAGCAGCACCAACCAACGAACCCCAAAAATCGCTCAAGTTTTCTCTGAGAAATGGTGTGACCCACTTGTATGAAATGAAAACCACGGCAAGACTCAGAATGGAATACACGACCACGTTCTTTAGCATTGCAATCAACAATTTTCGCCACAGGTTTTCGTGATTCACAGTTTGTGTACCCGATGAATAACGCTTCAGGAAGTTGCGCCACGAGTGTGGCAGATGCTTGTCGACAAAAATCGTTGCAGGCCCCGCAAGTCGAATCATATAAGGAGTAAGAAACGTGGTAATGACCGAAACAGCTACTACAATGGGGTATAGAAACGAACTTGTGACGTGAAGCGAAACACCAAGTGAAGCGATAATAAAAGCAAACTCACCAATTTGTGTCAAACTGAATCCACATTGCATAGCTGTTTTCAATGGTTTTCCTGCCAGCACCACACCAAAAGTTGCAAATACAGATTGCCCCAAAATAACAACGAAAGTCACCACAAGTATCGGCACAATATATGTACCTATCATCACAGGGTCAACCATCATACCCACCGACACGAAAAATATCGCGCCAAATAGGTCTTTCACCGGTTTCACAATGTGCTCTATCGATTCAGCCTCAACTGTTTCGGCCAAAATAGAGCCCATAATAAACGCGCCAAAGGCTGCTGAGAAACCGGCTTTGTCTGCCACCACCACCATTCCAAAGCAAAGCCCCAACGACACGATAAGCAACGTTTCTTGGCTCATCAGTTTGCGACATCTTTTCAAAAATTCAGGTATCAGATAGATGCCCACCACAAACCAGAGTATCAGAAAAAACAAAAGCTTGCCAATGCTATAAAGCATCTCGGTGCCTTCAAAGTTATTGCTTACCGAAAGGGTGGACAGCACCACCATCAGCACAATGGCCAATATATCTTCTATAATAAGAATGCTAAGCACCAATCGGGCAAAGTTTTGCTTGCTCAGCCCCAAATCATCGAATGCCTTATATATAATGGTAGTAGACGACATCGCAATCATACCACCCAAAAAAAGACAGTCCATCTGCTTCCATCCAAATGCCATCCCTACACCTACCCCACAGAGCATCATACAGAAGATGATGGTGCAAGCGGCAATAACCGCCGTGCTTCCCACTTTCACCAATTTCTTGAAACTAAATTCGAGCCCAAGCGCAAACAGTAAAAAGATTACACCAATCTCCGCCCACGTCTTCACACTTGCTTCATCCATTACCGAGGGCGTGAAAGAGATATGTGGACTGGCTATAAATCCGGCCACAATGTATCCAAGCACCAGCGGTTGTTTTAGTTTTTTAAAAAGCAGAGTCATCACGCCGGCACAAACTAATATCAGGGCTAAATCGGCTATCAGAGATGGTAAATGAGACATATTATAAGGTTCTTTATATTCAACTACAAAAATAGTTTAAAATAAAGAGAGTGCCTACTTCAAGTTCATAATAATTGAGATGGAGAGTCTATTCACGTCTATTCGGTTTGCAAGCGCCGAAAGAACAATGATTCTTGAACATAAAAAGTGAACTACAACCAATACACATCAGAAACGGGATTCTTTCATAATAAAAGCACGCTTCTTGCAGAAAAGAAGCGTGCTTTTGTTTTTATAGAGTTTTAAGTGTATCGAGAAACTTAGGGAGTTACTGAAGCGGCTTTTATGATATTTATGAAGCCTGAATAAGAAACGGTGGCATCTGGGTTCGTTGGTGTCCAAGTACCGTTATCTACCGTCGCATTATACTCAGCTGCGCCAAGGGTCAGGGTGATTTGGCTCTCTGGTATAAATGAATTAAATATCTCATGCTTTACCAATAATAACGGATCGGGATTCTCTGTTCCTAAAGCAACTGTTTTTAGCGAAGCGCATCCATTAAATGGTTCTGCATATATATATTCAATTTTTGGAAGCGAAATTGATGTAATGCCACTATTTTTCAATGCATTAGTTTCTAATATCGTAACTTCGGGGAAATTCACAGTAGTAAGATTTGCGCATCTATTTAAAGCCGAAATACCGATTTCTGTTGCAACTGGGAGTGATATAGATACAAGATTATTTAAATTCTCTACACCATCGTGAACATAACTCCAAAACGCATAATTTGGCAACTTCGATAAGTTAGGAAATTTCAATGAAATATTACGTCCTGCTGCTGCTATTGCTTCACATAGATTTGTAAAAGAATTAGAGTATGCAGCATTCTCATCCGTAATCACCCAAACGTCTCCAGTAGGAACATTTGTAGCCGAAAATGAAACAAGAGTATAAGACATCTCTTTCTTCGTCATACTCCCACTCAAAGTATACATCTCTCCTTCTGCAAAGCCAGCGGCAGGAGCAGTTTTCACCAATTCGTAAGTATCGCTACCCACCTTTGCGCTGATGGTAATGTCTTGTCCATTAGATGCTGCATTGGGTAAGATGGCGATATACACGTCTGCGTCGAGTTTACCGTCGGCTGTGATATTGAATGTACCTGTGGTGGTGATGGCTGCTTCTGTCAATCCGTCAAATGTGATTGCGTCTTGGCTGCCGTAGCTATTACTCTGATTGATGCTAAGTTTTCCCGATGAGTAGATACCCGTGCCGCCGATGCTGATTGCGGTGGCTGTTAAACTGCTTCCACTTAAGCCTGTGAATTGCATTCCTTTAGGCAAGCGTATGATGGAGATGCGGTGCTTGAACTTTACCGACATAGATACACCATTTATGTTGGAGTCAAAACTGTCATTAGCCGCCCCCGTTATGCACGTCATATAATTAAAGAGCTCAAGTTCGCTAAGCGTCCCTGTTTGATTGGTTAGTGGTAAAGGTACTACTACTGCAGTATATCTATCAATCCCTTGTTGTCCAAAAATGCTACTATAACTATCTTTTGCTGGATAAAGTAAATGAAAAGTTTGGTAAGGGCTTATACCCATAGATGAATTAAAGTTACATTTTTTGTTATCTTCAGATAAGCTCCCAGTTTGAGTAAATGTATATCCATCAAACTGTGAATTCATCGAGGCCATCCCATAAAATTGTTCTCCCGAAGCTTTCCAATTCACTTTCAATCCACCACCTGCAACTTGCCCGTGGCTCAATCGAGTATTCACTCCATCGCCAATGGTGGCAGTGACGTAGCTGATACCGTTTTCTTTTTCGGGAGCGGTTGGTGTGTCTATCACATCGTCGTTGGTGCAGGCAGCACCAAGTAGCAGGCAGCTGCAAGCCGCCAAATATGCCAATTGCTTTTTCATAATCGTCATTTGTTTTTTAGGGTTAGTTTACCAAGCATTGTTTTTCATATCACTCATATTGAGTATTGTTCCCTCAAGCTCCATTTCTATCACTTCGGTGGTAGGAGCTTCATACTTTTCTTGGAAGATGGTGGGTGTTGCCTCAAGCATCTCTTTCTGTGTTTTTTTTAAATCCATCATAAATGTTTTATTTTTAAGTGAAATAATTGCAGCGTATAAGTCCGCTATGTTGTAGCTGCTACAAAATTGGGTATTTATCAATAAAAACTTTTGTCAATTTTCTAAGAAAATTAACAAATAGACATTTATTATTTGCAAATTCTCTAAGAAATTTTGCAAACGAGACATAAAACGTGTTTTTTAGCAAAAAAAATAGAGCAACCAGGATGGATGCTCTATGATGATTGAAAAAAGTAGAAATTATGAATTCAGCGTTTTTTTATAAACAGACGGCGACAGCCCCGTTATGAGACCGTTGCAAAACCATTCAACTCTAAAATTATTCATCTTTTGTACGTTT
>CAMTPA010000114.1 GCA_947074275.1 uncultured Bacteroides sp. | reverse complement strand
CTGAAAATAGTGGGCACCAAGCGCACGCTCACCATCGGCAAAGAGTTGGAGATACGTCGCACACTCTCGGCATCGCACCTTTACAGTTCGGCTTTTGTGGTGGACAAACAAGAGGTAGGAGTAGATGGAGTGCCGCAACGATTCATCCTCACAGGCGCAGGATGGGGACACGGAGTGGGGCTTTGCCAAATAGGGGCTGCCGTGATGGGCGAACAAGGGTATAACTATCGTGCCATACTGACCCACTACTACACCGATGCACAAGTCACCTCACTCTATCAATAAACACTATAACCCGAAATGATATGAACAACACAACGACCAAAATCAACCCGTGGGCGTGGATTCCCACACTCTACTTTGCGCAAGGACTGCCCTACGTGGCGGTAATGACCATTTCGGTGATTATGTACAAACGTATGGGAATATCCAACACCGACATCGCCCTCTACACGGGTTGGCTCTATCTACCGTGGGTCATCAAGCCCTTTTGGAGTCCCTTTATCGACCTGCTGAGAACCAAACGCTGGTGGACAGTGACAATGCAACTTGTGATAGCCATCGCATTGGCAGGCATTGCCTTTTGCATACCTACACCTTTCTTTTTTCAGCTCACATTGGCGGTATTTTGGGTGGTGGGATTCACCTCTGCCACACACGACATAGCAGCCGATGGATTCTATATGCTGGCACTTACCGAGCACGAACAATCATTCTACGTAGGCATTCGCAGCACCTTTTATCGCATTGCTACCGTGGCTGGACAGGGCTTATTGGTGGTGATAGCTGGGTTGATAGAAACGGGAAGCGGACTTGAACCTGCAACGTTGCAAATCAATGTTTCGCCCACCTACACCAATGCCATTGCCTTGCCTACCTTTGATGAGCCTGCGATGGATGAAAGTCGAGATGCCCACTTCATCTTTACTCAGCCTGTGATAAATGCTGGTATGAACATTGACGCAGTAGACACTCACCAAGCACGCGAGCGCATAGCTGCCATTGAGCAAGAGATAAAAGAGGCCAACATATCCAACGGTTTTGTGAAGCCCGATAGTTATCAGAGCACTACGGCACAGCGTGTTGCAACACAAGAGAGTAAGCTCACCACGTGGCTCAGAGACAACTTTGGCGAGAAGCGTGAAGCGACCGACCACGTGGTAGACAATGCCGTGGTGGTAGGGGTGCGCCTATCCAAACAGCCCGAAGCCGATGAAACGAGAGTACTCAACGTTACTTTCAAAAATGGCGACCCAAGCATTCGGCTCGAACAAGGCAAGCTCGCCTCACGCTTCGAATTTGATGCGCACAACTGGGACAAGCCTGCTTATCTGCTTTTCCGCATCGACCACAAAATAAAAGGAGAGACAAAGGCTACTTTCGAGGGAGTTTCGGGTAACATTCCGTTTGCGTGGTTGGTAGTGTTTGTGGTGATGTCGCTCTTCTTCTTTGGTGCGAGCCTCTACCACAGTTGGATACTGCCCCGACCATCTACCGACCATCCTGCACGGGATGTTTCGGCAAACAATCTGCTGAAAGAGTTTTTTGAAACTTTCAAGAGTTTCTTCACCAAAAAGCAGGCCTTTGTAGCCATACTCTTTATGCTGCTCTACCGCTTTCCCGAGGCACAATTGGTGAAACTTATCAACCCTTTCTTGCTCGACCCCATCGACAAAGGTGGCTTGGGTTTATCTACGGGACAAGTGGGCTTGGTGTATGGCACCATCGGCATCATCGGACTCACGGCAGGTGGCATCATTGGCGGCATTGTGGCGGCTCGGAGCGGACTGAAACGCTGGCTTTGGCCTATGGCTTGGTGTATGTCGCTCACCTGCCTCACTTTTGTCTACCTCAGCTATGCACCAAGCCCATCGTTGCTCGTCATTAATCTTTGCATCTTTATAGAGCAGTTTGGCTATGGCTTTGGGTTCACCGCTTATACGCTATTTCTTATTTACTTTGCAGATGGCGAACACAAGACGGCACACTACGCCATTTGCACAGGCTTTATGGCATTGGGGATGATGGTGCCCGGAATGGCGGCAGGATGGCTACAAGAGACCATCGGCTATCGTCACTTCTTTTTGTGGACCATTCTTTGCTGTGCCACCACCATTGCGGTGTGCTCGCTTATTAAGGTAGATGCCAATTTTGGACGAAAGGGCGTGAGCAACAATAACGAAACAGAAAACAACAATAAATAGAACGAAATTATGATACTGATAGCAGACAGCGGATCGACCAAAACAGACTGGGCGGTGGTGCAACAAGGCACTTTGCAGCGCACAGTCACCACGTGCGGAATGAATCCGTTTTTCCAGACCGAAGAGGATATTGCCGCCGAGGTGGAAAACGCATTGCTTCCGTTGCTCGACAGCGATGAGGCGATAGAACACGTGTTTTTTTATGGCGCAGGCTGCACCCCCGAAAAAATACCGGGAGTGAAGTCGGCACTCACACGCACACTTCACCCCACACAGGAGGTAGAGGTTTACTCGGATATGGTGGCGGTGGCTCGCTCGCTATGCGGACACCAACCGGGCATCGCTTGCATCTTGGGCACAGGTTCCAACTCGTGTAGCTACGATGGAAAGGAAATGGTACAAAACGTATCGCCTTTGGGCTTTATATTGGGCGACGAAGGCAGTGGTGCGGTACTTGGTAAATTGCTGGTAGGCGATTTGCTGAAGAATCAAACGTCGCCCGACCTGAAAGAGGAGTTTCTGAAACAATACCAACTCACCCCAGCCGACGTGATTGACCGTGTTTATCGCCAACCTTTCCCCAACCGTTTCCTTGCCAGTCTGTCGCCCTTTTTGCTACAACACATCGGCCATTCGCACATCCGTCAATTGGTGCGTGGCAGTTTCGAGGCATTCTTTCGGCGCAACGTGATGCAGTACGACTACCAACGCCTACCCATCCATTTCACAGGTTCGGTGGCCTATCACTACCAAGAGGTGCTGCACGAGGTGGCACACTCATTGGGGCTTCGCATCGCAACCATCCACCAAAGTCCACTAAGCGGATTGGTATCTTATCATCAACAGAGCTAACAGCAAAGAAGAAAAAATATGTTTACCAAAATAACAGAGCAATCATCGCTCTACAACCATTTAGAAAGCAAATCGGTGCTCGAAGTGCTGCAAGACATCAACACCGAAGACCAAAAAGTGGCACTTGCCGTAGAGAAAGCCATTCCACAAATAGAGCGTCTCGTTTCGCAAATTATCCCCCGAATGAAACAGGGCGGACGTATATTTTATTTAGGAGCAGGCACCAGCGGACGGCTTGGCGTGCTCGATGCTTCGGAAATACCACCCACCTTTGGTATGCCCCCCACCTACGTCGTAGGACTGATAGCTGGAGGCGAAAAAGCCTTGCGAAACCCCGTAGAAAATGCCGAAGACAACACCTCACGCGGCTGGGAAGAGCTACAACAA
This sequence comes from uncultured Bacteroides sp., assembly GCA_947074275.1. Classification (GTDB taxonomy): domain Bacteria; phylum Bacteroidota; class Bacteroidia; order Bacteroidales; family Bacteroidaceae; genus Bacteroides. Next base: position 5,793 of record CAMTPA010000114.1, on the reverse strand, counting down.
CACGGCATCAACCCTAAAGACACCGTGATAGGCATCGCTGCATCGGGCACTACCCCCTATGTGGTGGGCGCACTGCACCAAGCTCGCCAACACGGCATTCTCACCGCTTGCATCACCAGCAATCCCCATTCGCCAATGGCAGAAGCAGCAGATGTGCCCATCGAAATGATTGTGGGTCCCGAATACGTGACGGGTAGCTCACGGATGAAATCGGGCACAGGGCAAAAGATGATTCTGAATATGATAAGCACGGCGGTGATGATAGGAATGGGCCGAGTGAAAGATAATAAAATGGTGAATATGCAATTGAGCAACCAGAAGCTGGTGGACCGTGGCGCAAGAATGATCGTGGAAGAGCTGGGCTTAGACTACGACCACGCACGCACCCTGCTACTGATGCACGGCTCGGTAAAAGAGGCTGTGGACGCTTATCGTAGAAATACCATTTAAGATAGCCTGAAAGAGGATGAATAATAAAAATGATAAATTCATTGAATTAATTAGACTTATTGTTTAGAATTATTTAGTAACGTTAGTTTTATGGATTATGATTTATTGTTGAGCTATTACTTGTATGATGACAATTAGATATTCCATAATAATAAACAGATGATATTATGTATAAAACGGGAATATTATCGAGTATTTACATTACTCCCAACTTGTTAAGTACACATTACAAAAAAAACAATTTTAAACAAAATTGATTAAACAAATAGGCAAAACCAATTGTTATAATTGATTTTTTTTATTAAAAACGAAAATATTTCTGTATTTTTTTTTATTTTTGCAAACCACTGTAATCCTACAAAACAAAAAACAATTCTTACAGTGCAAATTTAACACAACGTAAAACACCAATCAAATTGGATTGGGCTCTAAGCAGTTGTAGGTTTATATGAACTTGAACAAGATCACTACCGGATGGTGTGATAGCATTCATCGTTAAAAAAAGCTGTCATTATACGGACAATAACAAATGTCGGTAGCTCTATGAGCGTTTTTATATGAAATCAAAAAATGCCCCCAAATAATGAAATGGTTTGCTATTAGAGTCTTTTTTTGCAGAGAATTGAAATTACAAAAGGCTCTTAAACAAATAGACATTGAAAGCTTTGTTCCAATAAAAGTGGTACACAAGGAGAAAGAAGGAATAAGAACATCTGAAACAGTTCCTGCTATACACAATTTAATATTTATCCACACGACAAGAAGTAAATTAAGAGAAATCAGAAGGCTGTTTGACGAATCCATTCCATTTCAATATATGATAGACAAAGGTCGAAAAGACCTTATTGTAGTTCCAAATGATCAAATGGAAAGCTTTAAAAAAATTTGTTCAACACAATGTGATAACCTAATGTTTTTGGATGAAAACATCAGAAAGCACTGCATCCCAGGACAATTAGTTCGAGTTGTAGACGGACCGTTCAAAGATGTCGAAGGACATATTGTTAGAATAAAAAAAGACCGAAGAGTTGTAGTGTGCATTAAAGGTGTTGCAGCCGTGGCAACCACATTTATTGATCCATCCTTATTATTGAAAATAAATGAGTAAGGATTAGTTTTCAACCTTTTTTATAACATCCCCCAAAAATGAAAATAAATATATTATTTTATTGCTGTCTGCTAATACTTATCACATCGTGTTCTACTCCCAAAAACATCTCTTATTTCCAAGATGCAGAAGAGATACGTGGAATGGCCGTACAAGCAGAGCAACAATTTCGTTTACGCCCTGAGGATAAAATAAATATTGTAGTAAATAGTGCAGACCCTATGCTTGAAAGCCAATTCACGCTGACTACAATCAACAGAAACAACATATTGGGTGCCGATTACTCCCCCACAGTCACAGCAGGTAGAAACACAGGTAGCAACTCTCAAGTTATCGCATACACGGTGGATGAGCAGGGTGATATTATGTTTCCCGTTCTTGGAAAAGTGTCTGTGATAGGAAAAACAAGAACCGAAGTTGCCGATTTTATTTCAAAACGATTGATAGAGCGTGACTTGGTTAAAGACCCCATCGTAACAGTTGAATATGTAAATCTGGGAGTCAAAGTGCTTGGTGAGGTCAACAAACCAGGACATATAAATGTGACGAGAGACCATTTCACGATTCTTGACGCAATAGCTTATTCTGGCGACCTCACTATCAATGGACAAAGAAACAATGTTATCGTGTCACGACAAGTAGATGGTGCAGATCAGACCTTTATAATAGACCTCACCAGCAAACAAGATGTATTGCAATCTCCAGCATATTACCTGCAACAAAATGATGTGGTGTATGTAACCCCAAACCCCAAGAGAAAACGAGAGTCGACAGGAAATGGCAATGCGTTTCAAACTCCGTCATTTTGGATTTCCGTAGCATCACTTCTTACCACCATTACAGCCCTAATACTTAGATAATGACAAATAACAATATGCCACAAAAAAGGCAGTTTGACGATTTCATAACTATTACCGACCTTTGGCACTTGTACTTAGGTAATATTCAGTGGTTTGTATGGTCATTGCTTATATGTATGATTATCGCCACCTATTATCTCGTTTCTACGCCCAATATGTATACTCGCGAAGCTGCCATATTGGTGAAGCAAGAAAATCAGGGAAAAAACACAAATAGGAAAAGTGCATCCGATGAATTTAATGACCTTGGAATAATTCAACAAAACACCAATGTAAACAATGTCAGACGACACCTTGTGTCTTTAAACGTCATCATAGATGTGGTTAAAAGACTAAACTTAGCAGAAGGTGCAAATGTGGTTCAAGTAGCAGAGGGAATCAAAAAACGCTTGAAAGTAACCATTGACGATGATAAGTCAACTGTTATCAGTTTAAAATATGTAGATTCTTCACCTACGCTCGCAGAAGATATTCTAAACACGATTGTACTTGTTTATAATGAACAATGGGTATCAGATAAAAATGAAATAACGATCAATACATCAAACTTTATCAATGACAGATTAAGCTTGATAGAGAAAGATCTTTCCAACGTAGACGATAGTATTTCTACTTATAAAACACGCAATCAAATCACAGACCTTGGAACTGTTAGCGATCACTACCTGCAACAATTGAGTCAATCGGATGCTGAAATTATGCGTTTGAATAACCAGAAAGCAATGATGCAATACATTCACGGGATTCTCATCAACGAAAGCAATAAGTATCAACTATTACCATCCAATTCGGGCGTAAACAATCAAGCCATAGAAGCCCAAATAACTCAATACAACAATCAGTTGTTACAACTCAACAACCACTTGGCCTATACATCCAATCAAAACCCCTTGATTATTAATAAAGAAAAGGTGTTAAGTCATCTGAGAACAAATATCATTCACAACATTGATAATCTAATACAGACGCTGGATATCCAATTATCAACGCTACAAGGACACAGTGGCGATGCTTCATCAAAAATCACCTCCAATCCTGAACAGGCGAAATTTCTTGCTTCAATCGAACGTCAACAGAAAGTCAAGGAAAGTCTTTATCTGTATCTTCTACAAAAATTAGAAGAAAATGAGATTAATATGACTTATACATCTTATAACACACAGATAATAGATATACCGCACGGTAGCGATGAACCTACATCTCCCAACAAAAGAAACATACTATTTGCTTCATTCATTTTAGGTTTACTTATACCAGCAGCTATTCTCTTCGTTCGCAGAAACTTAGACAACACAGTTCGAAACAAGAGTGACTTAGAGCGAAAAACATCGATTCCACTTATTGGTGAAATACCTGTATATAGAGACAATGAAAAAAAGAATATTTTTCTAAGCTTTTGGAAACAAGATAATACAATTCGAAGAGTTGTAGTAAAACCCGATAGCACAGACTTAGTAAATGAAGCATTTCGTATTATTCGCAGCAATATTGAGTTTATGACAAGCGAATCATTAAACGAAGGAAATGTTTACGTCATTACATCAAGTCATCCAAATTCTGGTAAAACATTTGTTGCTATGAACTTAGCCGCCTCACTTGCTATCAAGGAGAAGCGGGTATTGTTTATAGATGGTGATTTACGCCACGCTTCAGCTTCCACTTATTGGAGTAACCCCCCAATCGGACTCAGCAATTACTTGGGTGGCAAAGAAAAAAACATTAGCAATCTATTGAAAAAATCGAGCGTATATCCCACACTTGACATTATACCAGTAGGAACTATTCCGCCAAACCCCACTGAGCTGCTATCCAACAACCGTTTACACGAATTGCTTGAGGAGTTACGTTCGCATTATGATTATATATTCATAGACTCTCCACCTGTAGAAAATCTTGCAGATGCAAATATTATTGAGAAATATGCCGACCGTACACTTTTCATAATCAGAGCAGGTATGTTTGAACGCAAGCGCATTATCGATTTAGAAGAAGAATATCAAACAGGCAAACACCAGCATACAAGCTTGATTCTTAATTACATTCAAATGGATGGACGTTATGGTTACAAGTATAAGTATAAATACGGATATAAACACAATTATCATAGCAAATAATTCTATAATTCCAACAAATGATTCCTAAAATTATACACTACTGCTGGTTCGGTCACAGACCCAAATCTGCATTCCTATTGGAATGTATCGATTCGTGGAAAAGACTTTGTCCTGAATATAAAATAATTGAATGGAATGAAAGTAATTTTGATGTATCAAAGCACATTTACACGCGAGAAGCCTATTATACAAGAAGGTATGCATTTGTTTCAGACTTTTGTCGTCTTTATGCGTTGAATAAAATAGGAGGTATTTATATGGATGTAGATGTAAAATTACTAAAGAAACTAAATCCATTTTTATCTTGTAAATCATTTATTGGAAAAGAATCACCTTTTATGTTGAGTACAGCTGTTATAGGAGCAGAAAAAGGATGCCAATGGATTTACGATTTTATGAAAACCTATTCAAATCGACATTTCATTTCACCAACTGGGAATGAACAAAAACAGACAAACGTAATGGCACTGACACGTTTCTTTAATATAGCTTACCCCCAATACAAAGACCAAATTGATGTGTATGATGTAGAATGGTTCTGTGCCAAAATCTACTATCGTAAAGGAGAGTATTATATTACCGACAACACAGTAGCAATACACGAATTTATGGCATCGTGGAAGCAAGAACGTTTTTCATTGATTAGTAGAATTAGAAATATAGTATTTCGCTTTTTGCATTAAATTGCAAAAAGATTTCATCATGAGTTTAATTGCATTAAGTATTATTATCCCCGTTTACAATGTGGAGAAATACGTTGACGATTGTCTTAAAAGCATCTACTCGCAAGGAGTAGACGAACATTTATTTGAAGTAGTGCTTGTAGATGATGGTTCAACCGATGAGAGTGCCTCTATAATAAAACCATATACTGAGATACACACTAATTGTACTTTGCTTACTCAATCAAATCACGGTCTTAGCGTAGCACGAAATCAAGGATTGGAGTATTCTAAAGGTAGATATGTATGGTTTGTAGACAGTGATGATTGGATAGCTGAAGGGGCATTACAGTATGCAATAGACTTTACGAGTGATGATAGCTGTTCAGTAATGTCAACTCATTTAAGTTGGCGTTTTGCAGATAGCACTCAAGATAGAATTGATGGCATAAGATTATTTGACGGGAAAGAGATAGATTCTGCCAGTTATTTATTATATAGTACATCGAGTGCAACTCCGCGTTTTATTATAAAACGTAAACTATTAGTTGATAATAAATTACAGTTTCTCCCAGGAGTTCTTCACGAAGACAGTGAAT
>CAMTPA010000113.1 GCA_947074275.1 uncultured Bacteroides sp. | reverse complement strand
CATTCGATCTTGGCTTGAGAAAGGTAAAAGCTTATGTTAAAGGACCAGGTAACGGTCGCGAATCAGCTATCCGTACTATCCATGGTGCAGGTATCGAAGTAACAGAAATTGTAGATGTTACTCCATTGCCACACAACGGATGTCGTCCTCCTAAAAGACGTAGAGTTTAATATTACCTTTAATTAAAATGAAGCTTGATTTTGTTTTGGATTACATTTAATTTCTCTCTGTAATCGCGGCTGCAACAAATTGAGTTCATTAATAAAACAATTAAATATTTGAAATAAAATGGCTAGATATACTGGACCAAAATCAAGAATCGCCCGTAAATTCGGTGAAGGTATTTTTGGAGCTGATAAAGTTTTGTCTAAAAAGAACTATCCTCCCGGACAACACGGTAATTCAAGAAAAAGAAAAACTTCAGAATATGGTATTCAGCTTCGCGAAAAGCAAAAAGCTAAATATACTTACGGAGTTTTAGAAAAGCAGTTCCGCAATTTGTTTGAGAAAGCTGCTACTGCAAAAGGTATTACCGGTGAGGTACTATTGCAATTGTTAGAAGGACGTTTGGATAACGTTGTATTCCGTTTGGGTATTGCTCCAACTCGTGCTGCTGCTCGTCAGCTGGTAAGCCACAAACACATTACTGTTGATGGAAAGGTTGTAAATATCCCTTCTTATGCAGTAAAACCAGGTCAATTGGTGGGTGTTCGTGAAAGATCTAAATCTTTGGAAGTTATTACTAACTCTCTTACTGGTTTTAACCACAGTAAGTATGCTTGGATGGAGTGGGATGATAACTCAAAAGTAGGAAAGTTGTTGCATATCCCTGAACGTGCAGATATTCCTGAGAATATTAAAGAGCATTTGATCGTTGAATTGTATTCTAAATAATAATTAATTTCATGGCGATATTAGCATTTCAAAAACCTGATAAAGTATTAATGTTGGAAGCGGATTCAAAATTCGGTAAATTCGAATTTCGTCCGTTAGAACCCGGTTTTGGTATTACTGTAGGTAATGCTTTACGCCGTATTCTTCTTTCTTCATTAGAAGGTTTTGCTATAACTACCATCAGAATAGAAGGAGTTGAGCACGAGTTTTCTAGTGTACCGGGAGTAAAAGAAGACGTAACCAACATAATCTTAAATCTAAAACAAGTAAGATTTAAGCAAGTAGTTGAAGAATTCGAAAGTGAGAAAGTAAGTATCACTATTGAGAATTCAGGTGAATTTAAAGCAGGTGACATAGGTAAGTATTTAACTGGGTTTGAAGTGTTAAATCCTGAATTGGTTATTTGCCATTTAGATTCAAAAGCAACTATGCAGATTGATATTACTATCAACAAAGGTCGTGGTTACGTTCCCGCTGAAGAAAACCGCGAATATTGCACCGATGTGAATGTAATTCCAATCGATTCAATTTATACACCGATACGTAATGTTAAGTACACAGTAGAAAATTTCCGCGTAGAACAAAAAACTGACTACGAGAAACTGCTGCTTGAGATTACTACCGATGGTTCCATTCATCCGAAGGATGCTTTGAAAGAGTCGGCTAAAATTCTTATTTATCATTTTATGTTGTTCTCTGACGAAAAAATTACGCTTGAGACAACTGATGTTGATGGTAATGAAGAGTTTGACGAAGAAGTTCTTCATATGCGCCAATTATTGAAAACTAAACTTGTTGATATGGATCTCTCTGTTCGTGCCCTCAATTGCTTGAAGGCTGCAGATGTAGAAACACTTGGTGATTTAGTTCAATTCAACAAGACTGATCTTTTGAAGTTCCGTAATTTCGGAAAGAAATCGCTTACCGAGCTTGATGATTTGCTGGAAGGTCTGAATCTGTCGTTTGGAACCGATATTTCTAAATATAAATTAGATAAAGAATAAAAAATGAGACATAATAAAAAATTCAATCACTTAGGTCGTACTGCTTCTCACAGAGCTGCTATGTTATCTAATATGGCGTGTTCTTTGATTAAGCACAAAAGAATCACTACGACTGTGGCGAAGGCTAAAGCTTTGAAAAAGTATGTTGAGCCTATCCTTACTAAAGCTAAAAATGACACAACAAACTCTCGTCGTGTAGCATTTAGCTATTTGCAAGATAAATATGTTGTAACTGAGTTGTTCCAAGAAGTATCTGTGAAAATTGCAGATCGTCCAGGTGGATACACTCGTATTATCAAAACTGGTAACCGTTTGGGCGACAACGCTGAGATGTGTTTCATCGAATTGGTAGATTACAACGAAAATATGGCGAAAGAAAAAGTGGCTAAGAAAGCAACTCGTACTCGTCGTTCTAAAAAAGCTACTGAAGCTGCTCCAGCGGCAGAGCTTCCAGCTGTTGAAACTCCAGCGGCAGAAGAACCAAAAGCAGAATAATTATCAATTATTTCTATATAGCAAAAAGGCTGTTCCACTTAGGTGGGGCAGCCTTTTTTTGGCAATATACCTTTTCTATCACTCCATTGCTATTCCCATTTTTTCCATCAAAAAGCAAGCATTCATATTTTGCGCTACCCCTTTGCATAGCAAGTAGCTGAAATCCAACTCCTCGTTTTTGATATTTGCCTCAAAGCAGTAGTTGCGGATGTTGTTGGGAAACTCTTCGATAAGTGTGCCCAATTGTAGGTCGTGCGTGGCAATGATGCCGTTGGTGCGCAATTTCATAAACTGCTTGATGAGTGCCAAAGAGCCTTTTTGCTTGTCGATGGAGTTTGTTCCTTTCAATATCTCATCGAGAATGATGAATAGCCTTTCTCCATTTTTCAGTTTATCAATGATTAGTTTCAGTCGCTTTAGTTCCGAGAAGAAGTACGATTCATTGTCCTTCAGCGAATCGGTGGTGCGCAGGCTGGTGATTAGTTGCGATGGGTAGAGCCTCACGTTTTCTCCCCACACGGTCGAGCCTATACAAGCAAGTAGATAATTGATGCCGATGGTGCGTAGATACGTGCTTTTCCCTGCCATATTTGCACCCGTCACGATGAGAAAATAGGGGCATTTGGGAATCTCTATCGGATTGAGCACGCATTTTTCTTCGCTCATTAGTGGATGCCCCATACATTGCGCTTCAAAGATGAAGGGGTTGTTGCATATTTCGGGGTAACTATAATGTGGATGGTTGTAGGCAAATGTGGCCAGTGAGCAGTAAGCGTCGAGTTCGGTTATTGCTTCCATCCATCGTGGCAGATTATCGGCGTTCTCCTCTTTCCATTGTTCTATCTTCATAAACTGCCAAAGTTCCCAAAAAAACAATCCGTTCAATATCAGTAGCACGGCGATGTTGTATCGTTGGTCGAGTGCGTGCATCAGTTTGCTCAGTCGTTTCACGGCTTTCGATGCGGTGTTGCTACCGTTTTCTACCTTTTGTCTCAAGGCGATGAGTGGGGTGCTGTGAAACTGATTTTTCTCAATGATTTCTATCAGTTGTGCGTAGGTAGACAATACTTGGTGCTTTTTGCTGTACGAGTTTTGCAGTTTGCTAATCTGTTTGGTTAGCCCACTGCTTAGTATCATAAATGCCGTGAATGTGAATGCAGGGATGCTATATGGCACAACATTCATCAGTGCCAGTAGCAGCAAGAGGGCGTTGCAGCCCAGCGCGGCATAGGGTAGCCATCGCACGATGATTCGTCTTCTGAAGTGCGAAGGTGCTTTCGCCCACTCCTCTATCAGTTCTCGGTCTTTGCTTTCGCTTTTGTGGAGCAGCCCTGTGGTCAGAAAGTGTTGCCGCAACTCAATATCGGGCGTAAGTTCCTTCACCGCCTCTTGCCTGTGCTCAATTTCCGTTTTCTGTTTCAGATGATTTGTGAGCCAATGCGCCAAGCGGTATTTGCCAAGTTGCGTGGCACTGCGGTTGATGTACTGAAAGAGCGAACCATTTCCGAATACATCCAAATCGTAGGTGTACAGATGTGTGGGGTCTATAAACTCCTGTCCGTTGTCTCTATCTGCATAGTCGTGAGCCAGTGTCTTTAGCTCTTGCTCATTCACTTTGTGCATTGTCTCCCAATAGGCTTTTTGCTGAAACAGCCGACTGTGTATTTTAGATAACACCAAAAACGCTACGAGGACCACCATCGCCAACGGCAAAGTGATGTGCCATCCCCATTGCCAGTAGTAGACGATTGCGGCCACTGCACCCACAAACACAAGTAGTTTCAGCGTGCCTATGTGGTAAATCCTTTTTCGTGTCTTTTGCACTTTTGCGGCAGCTTTGTCGGCTCGTTTGGTGTATGTGGTGTGTGGTTTGTTGTTCATACCAATCATTGTTGTGGGGTGAATATTATAAAACGCTTTTCAGACTGTGAATAGTTGACTTGGTTTCAAGGCCTTGAAACAAAAGTTTCGCCCTCTTGAAACAAAAGTTTCAAGGCGATGAAACTAAATGGAACCGTGCTGTCCTGTTATTCTCAGTCGACTCGTGCGATTTGCAAATATATTGTTTTGATTTAAAACAAGTGGTTGCTTGGGCGGCTATTTTGTGGTGCAGCTACCGATGATGTTTTTTCTTTTCTCTGATTTATACTTAATTAGAGGTTTCTGAAATGTTTTATTTAGGTCGTATGTATAATATTGTTATATTTGCAAGTGTAATTTATACAATTAATAAATACCTTATGAAAACCACACTCCTATTGCTGCTATCTCTGTTTTTGTTTGAGATAAGCGCGACTGCACAGCAGTCGTGGACTGCCGACAATGGAAACGGCACGTTTACCAATCCTCTTTTCTACGACGAATTTTCCGACCCCGACCTCATTCGTGTAGGCGATGATTTTTATTTGGCAGGCACCACGATGCAATGTATGCCGGGGCTGCTGGTGATGCACTCCAAAGACCTTGTCAACTGGAAATTTCTGAGCAACTGTTTCGACCAACTTGAGATGGGCGATGAGTTTAAACTCGAAAACGGACGTGAGGCCTATGGACAGGGCATTTGGGCACCTTGCATCCGCTATCATAATGGGATGTTCTACATCTTCTCGAACATCAACGGACACGGTTTGCAGGTGTTCACGGCTAAGAATCCAGCAGGCCCGTGGGAACAAAAAAATATGGGCGGACACATCTACGACCTTTCGGTGCTTTTCGACGACGATGGCAAGATATATGCCGTGTACAAATACGATGAAGTGCGTGTGATTGAGATAAAACCCGATTTCAGCGGCTATGTAGAGGGAAGCGAACGGGTGATTATCCCAGCAGGGAATGCGATGGGCGAAGGACACCATATCTATAAAGTGAATGGAATGTACTACATCATCAGTGCCAACTTTGCTCCCGTGGGGCGTATGCAATGCGCTCGTGCCAGTCACATCGATGGCCCTTACGAAACGGTGGTGATTAGCGCAAAAGAGACATTTGGCTACGAGGCGGTACACACGGTGAACAATGTGGGGCTGGGTAGCCCAGTGCCCGAACCGGGTTTTGAGTTTCACGTTTCGAAACCACACGAAAACTTCTTGGCGGCCGTGCCTTTGCATCAAGGCGGAATTGTAGACCTGCCCAATGGCGATTGGTGGGGCTTTTCGATGATTGACTTCCGCAGTATGGGGCGCACCACTTGCCTGTCGCCCTTGACGTGGAAAGATGGCTGGCCTTATTTCGGTTTGGAAGGAAACTTAGGACGCTCGCCACGCACGTGGGTGAAACCCAATGTGGATGTGGCGGTAGAGCCTCACGCACCCTATCAGCGCACCGACGATTTTTCGGGCAAAGAGCTGCTGCCCGTGTGGCAATGGAATCACGAACCGGTGGACAAGAAATGGAAGCTCGACACCAAAAAGGGTGTGTTGCGATTGCATACAATGCCTGCCAAAGACTTTCTTTGGGCCAAAAACACGCTGTCGCAACGTTGCATTGGCCCCGAATCGGTGACTACCGTAGAGCTTGACGCTTCTAAACTGAAGGAGGGCGATTATGCTGGATTGGCTTTGCTCAATATGCCCTACTCAAGCATCGGTGTGCAGAGAGTGGGCAATCAGTGGATGATTCGCCAGTACGACCAAAACAGCAACAAGACCATCGAAATACCACTGCAAAGCACAAAAGTGTGGCTCAGAGCAGAGGGCAACTACGAGCAAGACCTCGCTTCGTTGGCATATAGCACCGATGGCGAAGTGTTTACCACGGTGCTCGACTCCATTTTGCTGCCCTATCAGCTTAAAACATTTCAAGGCACGCGCTTGGCTCTTTTTGCTTACAACACGGTGGGCAAAGAGGGTGGCTATGCCGAGTTTGATAACTTTGTGGTAGACGAACCGCACGCCGACCGTTCGCAAAACCTACCTTTAAATAAAACCATCGTGTTGGTGAACAAGGGCAACAACGTGCCTGCGTGGGCAAACCCACACGGAATGCTTCACTCCAATCACAACAAGGCCGACAAAGGATGTCAGTTCTTGGTACACGACCGTGGACAAGGACGCGTGGCTCTCGAAGCGATGAACGGCACTGGTTTTGTGACCGTGGTGGGCGAGGGGCTTTCGGCAGATGTGCGTATGCTCAAAGAGGAGTCGGCAGGCAGCTTGTTTCAATGGCAAGATATGCTACACGGCGAGTGTATGCTGCTATCGCTCAAAACCAACCGCTACGTGGGCATCGACCCCACTACGGGCGAACCCTACGGAGCAGACTGGGCAGGCACAAACCCCAACCGAAAGAGTGGAACCGTGTTTGTGTGGCAAGTGGCAGACGAATAAAAAGATAAAAAAAGAGACTGCGTAGCAGTTTAAGCACAACACAGTCGGGAGGTAGCTATCGGATAAAGAATAGACTATCTTCCGGCTGTTTGCGTTGTAACTTCTTGCAAGGAGTAACACAGGGTATAACATTCGTAACATAGATACTATAAAAACCTGCACTTATAAAATATATTTGCGACATCATTAAAACTTAATATAATACGTATGAAAACTCTTCTGTCAGCAGTAGCAATGCTGCTTGTCTCAACCTTGACTTTTGCTCAAGAAGCGCAAGTCGTTAGCCCCGATGGCAACTTGAAAGTAGATGTAGGTGTAGTCAATGGAAAGCCACTCTACTCGGTGAGCTATAAAGGAAAGCCGATGCTCGAGAACTCTCCTTTGGGCATACTCACCAACGAAGGCGACTTTAGCTCCGGTATGAAGTGGGCTGGAGTAAGCAAAAGCGAAGTAGACAAAACCTACTCTCAACAAAAGATAAAGAAATCACAGATACATTATCAGGCCAATGTGCTGACGTGTGCTTTGGCCAATGCCCAGAAAGACATGCTATATGTCGTGTTTCAGGTGAGCAACAACGATGTGGCTTTTCGCTACGAGCTGCCCACTTGGGGCGACCGACGTGCCTGTGTAGTAGAGAAAGAGGCAACGGGCTACCAGTTTCCTGCCCACGCCACCACCTACTTATCGGAAATGATGCTGCCTATGGGGGCTTTTGCGCGCACATCGCCCAGCTACGAGAGTGGCTACACCAATGGGGATGCCGTGGGTAGAGCTTCGGGTGGGGGAGATGGTTTTGTTTTCCCCGGACTATTTAAGATAGGCGATGAGGGTTGGGTGTTGCTTTCCGAAACGGGAGTGAGCAGCCTCTACTGCGCATCGCATTTGAGCGACGGGACTGCCGATGGACTCTATACGGTAGAGTTTCCCAGTGCTAAGCAAAACAACGGGTTTGGCAGCACGGGTGCTCAGTTGGCTTTGCCCGGTGTCACTCCGTGGCGCACCATCACCGTGGGCGAAACCCTGAAACCCATAGTAGAAACTACCATCCCTTTTGATGTGGTAGATCCACTCTACGAACCATCGCAAACCTATCAATACGGCAAGTCTACTTGGAGCTGGATTGTGTGGATGGACGAAAGTATGAATTGGGACGATCAGGTGGCCTATATCGATTTGGCTTCGGAGATGGGCTTTGAGTACATCTTGATTGATGCCTTGTGGGACGAGAACATCGGTTACGACCGAATGAAAGAGTTGGTGAAATATGCCAATTCCAAAAACGTAGATGTCTTTTTGTGGTACAACTCCAACGGGGGCTTCAACGATGCGCCACAGGGACCACGTAGCCGTATGAATACCTCCATCGCTCGCAAAAAAGAGATGAAGTGGCTGCAAGAAGCAGGCGTGAAGGGACTGAAGGTAGACTTCTTTGGAGGCGACAAGCAAGAGACGATGCGCCTGTACGAAGATATACTGTCGGATGCCAACGACTATGGGCTGATGATTGTGTTTCACGGCTGCACCCTGCCTCGTGGCTGGGAGCGTATGTATCCTAATTACGTAGGCAGCGAGGCGGTGTGGGCTTCGGAGATGTTAATATTCTCGGAATACATACGCGAGAATGAAGCTTTTTTTGCTACCTTGCACCCATTCATTCGCAATGCGGTAGGTGCGATGGAGTTTGGCGGCGTGTTGCTCAACAAGCACCTCAACAGAGGCAACCGGGAAGGACAAACCAGACAGACTGGTGATATATTTCAGTTGGCCACGGCGGTGCTCTATCAAAACCCCGTGCAGATGTTTGCTCTTACGCCCAACAATCTGACCGACGTGCCTGCATTCGAGATTGACTTTATGAAAGAGGTTCCTACCACGTGGGACGAGACGCTCTACATTGACGGCACCCCCGGCAAATATGCCGTAATTGGTCGCCGACATGCTGATAAGTGGTATGTTGTGGGAGTTAATGCAGAAGATAAAGCCATGAAGCTGAAACTTGATTTGCCTATGTTTGCCAATCAGAAAGTGCGTCTTTATGGCGATGACAATAAGCTTGAATCTTTCTTGAAAGAAGTACAAGTGAAGAAAAATGGAACGGTAGAGGTCACCATTCAGCCAAAAGGTGGGGTTGTGATAGCCAACTGAAAACGTTGATAACATTTAAATTCAATACCATGAAAAAACTATTAACTGCTGCGTTGCTCCTATGGGGCTCGCTCGCTATGGCACAAATGCCAAATCTCGACTGGCAAAGTCAAATAATTGTAGACACCATTCAAAGCAAGGTGCTCAATGCTCCGCGCGAAGTGTCGGTGTTTCTGCCAAGAGGCTTCAATGTGCAGCCCGATAAGAAATATCCGGTGCTCTACCTGCTTCACGGTATGTGGGACACGCACACCAGCTGGCCCGGACGCGGACACGTGAAGGACGTGATGGACAGACTCACCGCCAGCAAAGAGGCTTGCGATATGATTATCGTGACCCCAAATGCCGGTGGCAATATTCATACCGAATGGAACGGCTACTTTAATATGCCCGGATGGAACTATGAGGACTTCTTCTATAATGAGTTGATGCCCTATATCGAAAGCAAATACCGAGTGATAGGCGACAAGCAACATCGTGCCATTGCAGGCCTTTCGATGGGTGGCGGCGGAGCTACCAACTACGCGCAGCGTCACGCCGACAAGTATTGTGCCGCTTATGCTATGAGTGCCTTGATGTCCATCCCCGAAGAGGGAGCGGTGCGATTCGACGATCCCAACTCAAAGATTGCTATTCTTACCCGCTCGGTCATCGACAACAGTTGTGTGGACTATGTGCTGCAAGCCGA
>CAMTPA010000112.1 GCA_947074275.1 uncultured Bacteroides sp. | reverse complement strand
AACGTTTTTTATCTCTTTTGGGAAGGTGCCTGCCAAAGCGAATGTGGAGTTGTTGTTGAATGATGCTACATTTGCCGACGAACTCCGAAACGCCAACGGGTTGGTTAGGCTCTTCGCTTCGGGAGGGGTCATTTCAAAAGTGGGTACTTTTATGGTAGAAACGCTGGGTGTGCCAGCTTTTAGCAAGTAGTAATCGCCCGATATAGGGTCAATTTTCACCAAGTCGTCTTCTTCTACTTTTAGAATCTTACTGAGCTTGATGGGTTCGGTTTCTCCGCCCGGTAAGGCAAATTCGCTGCCGCCGATGGTGATGGTCAAATCAATGTTCTTCGTCAGGTCGTAGTCGTTGTCAACACAAGAGAGGTGGGTGATGGCGGAAGCTGCGATGAGAAGTGTAGATAGAATAGCGTGTTTTTGTTTCATAAAGCCTCTTTTTTTATTAACACAAATACAGAATATATTTGCAAATATAAATATATATTAATGTGTTAACGAAAAAAGTGTGTTGAATGTTGAGGCTTTCTGAAAAATCAACCATCATAAAGGGGGATAACAAAGAAAAAGTGGCTTTAAAACCACTTAATCTTTTTGAATACGGCAAATGCCAATGCCGAAAGGCTGAATGAGAACAACACGATGTAGACAAATGCGTGGGGCATACCTTCCAGATGAATGTCCACGTTCATGCCGTAGAAGCTCGCTATCAGCGTGGGTAGCATCAGGATGATGGAGAGGCTGGTCATTCGCTTCATTATGGTGTTCACGTTGTTCGATATGATGGAGGCGAAAGCGTCCATCGTGCCCGTGAGGATGTCGCTGTAAATGTTTACCGTGTTGTAGGCCTGCTTTAGCTCTATCACCACGTCTTCGGCCAGTTCGCTGTCCCAATAGTTGGTTTCCTGAAAAATGGTTTTCAGTTTGCCTATCATCACTTCGTTGCCGCGAATGGAGGTGTTGAAGTAGACCATCGTCTTTTGCAAGCGCATCAGGCGGAGCAAGTCCTCGTTTCGGATGCTTTTTTCAAGTTCCTTTTCGGCGGCGGTGATGTCGATGTTTATCTGTTTGAGATACTTCAGAAACCACACGGCCGATGAGTAGATGAGGCGCAAGATGAGATCGAGCTTGTTGCGCACTTCTATGTTTTTGCGGCGAGTGTGTTCTATGAAGTCGGGCACCAGTTCGGTGTCGTGATAGCACACCGACACAATGATTTCGTTGTTGGTGATGATGCCGATGGGCACGGTGCTAAAGGGAAGTCCTTTCTGCTGGTCGTGGTTGAACACAGGTATGCGCAAGATGGTGAGCAGCCAGTTGTCCTCGGTTTCGGTACGCGGACGCTCGTCGGTGTCGGCAATGTCTTTGAGGAATGATTCGGGAACTTGCAACTCTTGGGTCAAAAAGTCGAAGTCGTTTTGGTCGGGGCAAGTCACGTTTACCCAGCTGTTGGGCAGCCATTGTGTTTTTTCCACAAAGCCAGCCTCACAATAAAGATACTTTCTCATCTCGATTGTCTCCTTTCAATGATTGTTAGTGGCGAACGGAGACACATAGCGAGGCGTGGCTCTATTCGCTTTTAATAAATACGGTTGTACGTTCTCGGGTTAGGGTCGTCCATAAAATTTATCTTTTACTTCATTTACCGTTTCAAAAATCTATTCAAATCTGCGCCTTGCTGTGGAGGTTTCAAACTGTGTATAAGTGAGCTGCCAACTGTTCACGTTTATCTTGTTATTTGTAGATAGTTAGCGTGCTGATTATTAACAGTTGTCTGCGCCTGAAATGACAGCTTGAGTTTGCAAAACTAAATAGTTTTATAAAAAGCGGAGCAAAAATAGATATTATATTTCAATTAACTCCCATTTACGAAAGAGCTTAACATAGATTAAACCTGTATCTATTTAAGTTTTTAGTACCTTTGTGCTCGAATTTAAACACCGGTAATTAACAAACTCCAGTTTTGCTGTGAGTGATGCAACAACCCCGCTCGGTAGCTACACCTACCCACTTTGGTGGAAAGGCCTACCTACCACGCTGGACAGCCCTTTCCACCACGCTGGATAGGCCTATCTACCAAATGCCGCTCACAAGGTGCTGTGGCGGCGTGTGTAAACTGCATTTGGCAAGCCTGTTGCACGTAGCAAAACAGTGAGTAACTAACAACAAAATAGTATGAGCAAAAAAGCCCTTTTAATGATTCTCGATGGTTGGGGAATTGGCGACCAGAAAAAAGACGATGTAATCTTCAGTACGGCTACTCCTTACTGGGATTCTTTATTGAAAACATACCCTCACTCTCAGCTGGAAGCAAGTGGCGAGAACGTAGGTTTGCCCGATGGACAAATGGGCAACTCGGAAGTGGGTCACTTAAATATCGGCGCGGGTCGTGTGTTATACCAAGATTTGGTGAAAATCAATCGTGCGTGTGCCGACAACAGCATTATGGATATGCCTGTTATCAAAGAAGCGTTTGCTTATGCCAAAGAAAATGGCAAAAACGTTCACTTTATGGGTCTTACATCGGGTGGTGGTGTACACAGCTCGTTGAATCACTTGTACAAGCTATGTGATATTTCTAAGGCTTACGGCATCGAAAACACCTTTATCCACTGCTTTATGGATGGTCGCGACACCGACCCTAAGAGCGGCAAAGGATTTATCGAAGAGGTAGAAGCACACTGCGCACAGTCGGCAGGCAAAATCGCTTCAATCATCGGTCGCTACTATGCGATGGATCGCGACAAACGCTGGGAACGTGTGAAAGAGGCTTACGACTTGTTGGTGAACGGTGTGGGCGAAAAAGCTACCGATATGGTAGCTGCTATGCAAGCATCCTACGACAACGGCGTGACAGACGAGTTTGTGAAACCAATCGTAAACGCTGCTTTCGACGGCACTATCAAAGAGGGCGATGTGGTGATTTTCTATAACTACCGCAACGACCGCGCTAAGGAACTTACCGTGGTGCTTACACAAGAGGATATGCCAGCCGAAGGAATGCACACCATCCCAGGCATTCAGTTCTATTGCATGACTCCCTACGATTCATCTTTCAAAGGAGTTCACATCTTGTTCGACAAAGACAACGTGGAAAACACATTGGGCGAATACATCGCATCAAAAGGTTTGAAACAACTTCATATTGCCGAAACAGAGAAATATGCTCACGTGACATTCTTTTTCAACGGAGGCCGCGAAACACCTTACGAAAACGAAGACCGCATTCTTGTGCCTTCGCCCAAAGTGGCTACCTACGACTTGCAACCCGAAATGAGTGCATACGAGGTGAAAGACAAATTGGTGGCTGCCATTGGCGAAGATAAATATGACTTTATTGTGGTGAACTATGCAAATGGTGATATGGTGGGCCATACAGGTGTGTACGAAGCTATCGAAAAAGCGGTGGTAGCGGTAGACAATTGTGTGAAAGACACCGTAGAAGCTGCCAAAGCTCACGGATACGAAGTGCTTATCATTGCCGATCACGGCAACGCCGACCGTGCGTTGAATGCCGATGGCTCGGTGAACACGGCGCACTCGCTCAACCCCGTGCCTTGTGTGTATGTGACCGAAAACAAAGAGGCCAAAGTAGAAAATGGTCGTTTGGCCGATGTCGCTCCTACTATTCTTACCATTATGGGGCTGCCTGTGCCTGCCGAAATGGACGGAAATGTGTTGATAAAATAAGCGAAAGCTATTTTGATAGAATACCAAAAGGCGGAGATTCATCTCCGCCTTTTCTCACAATAAACCTAAAAACAGTTATGATACAAATAGATGATGTGGTGGTGAGCCTCGATGTGCTTCGCGAAAAATTTATCTGCAATCTCGATGCTTGCAAAGGCGAATGTTGCATAGAAGGCGATGCCGGTGCTCCTGTAGAAAAAGAGGAGGTGGCGAAGCTCGAAGCGGTGCTGCCGGTGGTGTGGGACGAGTTATCGCACGAAGCTCAAGCGGTGATAAACAAGCAGGGAGTGGTGTACAACGACGAAGATGGCGACATCGTGACCTCCATTGTCAATGGTAAAGATTGTGTGTTCACCTGCTACGACGAACGTGGCTATTGCTATTGTGCCATCGAAAAAGCCTACCGTGAAGGTAAAGTCGATTTCTACAAACCCGTATCGTGTCATTTATATCCCATCCGTGTGGGCAATTATGGCCCCTACAAAGCGGTCAATTACCATCGCTGGAGCGTGTGTCAGGCGGCGGTGCTACTCGGCAAAAAAGAAAATGTGCCCGTTTATAAGTTCCTCAAAGAGCCTTTGATTCGCAAGTTTGGCGAAGTGTGGTATGAGGAGTTGGAAAATGTGGCCGAAGAGCTGAAACAGCAAAATGTGATATAGTCTCACTTTTGTGTGCTGATAGATAAAAACAATCCCCCTGTCAATCAATCGAGATTGGCAGGGGGATTGTCTATTTTAAAGCGATGAGCTTACTGTTGCACCGAAAATTGGTAGATGCAACGGCTGTTGTACTTCTCACCTGGGTTCAAAGTAGCCGTTGGCCATTCTGGTTTGTTGGGAGTATCGGGATACTTTTGGGTTTCGAGGCAAATAGCAGCACGCTGATTGTAGGTTTTCGCTTTCTTACCTTCCAGCGTTCCATCCAAGAAATTGCCAGAGTACACCTGAATACCTGGTTCGTTGGTATATACATCGAGCACAATACCAGTTTGTGGCGACACAAGTGTCACGCACTTCTCATTAATATCGCCCGAAATCACCCAGTTGTGATCGTAGCCATTGCCATTTTTCAGTTGGTCAAAATCGTATTCGTTGATTCTTGCTCCTACTGCCGATGGTGTGCGGAAGTCCATTGGAGTTCCTTCTACCAATACAATTTCGCCAGTTGTCATAAAGGTGCTATCTACTGGTGTATATTCATCAGCATTGATTGTCAGCAAGTGATTGGTAATGTTTTTCGCATCACCATCCAAGTTGAAATAAGAGTGGTTGGTCATATTCACCACCGTAGGTTTATCAGTCTCAGCTTCGTACTGAATGTCGATAGCGTTGTTGTCGGTAAGTGTCATAATCACTTTGCAAGTCAAGTTGCCGGGGAAGCCTTCTGCGCCATCAGGGTCGTCATATGTCAGCTCCAATTGTTGTGGGCTAATTTGTTTTGCATCGAATATTTGATATTGGTAGCCATTAGGTCCCCCGTGTAAGCAGTGTCCGAAGTTGTTTTGTGGCAATGTGTACTCCACTCCGTTCAACGTAAACTTTCCTTGTCCGATACGATTGGCATAGCGTCCGATGGTAGCACCGAAGTCAGAAGGGTGTTTCACATAGTCTTCAACGTTGTCGAAGCCTAAAACCACATCTTGCATATTTCCATCTTTGTCAGGCACCATAATCGACACGATGCGACCGCCAAAGTTAGTGACACAAACCTCCATTCCATTTTGGTTTTTTAGCGTGTAAAGATCGGTTTGTTTTCCGTTGATTTCAGTTTGGAAGTTAGCAGGAATCAGACCCGATTCGGTCGCTACTTGCGCAGGGTTGGGCGAACAAGCTGCCAAAGCCACGAAGCCCAATGACAGGATAGCCTCTTTCATTTTCATATTAGTATCAGTTTAAAAGTTTATAATGTGATATATTAAGTGACAAATATACACTCTTTCTTTATAAAACAATAAAAATATTGTTTTTAAAATACTGAAAACTACATAGAAAGGTGTGAAAAAAGAAAAGCGTCGCCCCGAAGTAATCTTCGTGACAACGCTTCTTCGTTGTAAGATGTGAGTTTGGTTTTAAAAAACGTTTATTTAAAAACTACGCATCGATATTTGCATACGTTGCGTTTTCCTCAATAAACTCTCGGCGTGGGCCAACTTCTTCGCCCATTAGCATCGAGAATATAAAGTCGGCTTCTGCCGCATTTTCTATGTTTACTTGTTTCAATATGCGATTCTCAGGATCCATTGTTGTTTCCCACAATTGGGTTGCGTTCATCTCTCCCAAACCTTTGTATCGTTGTGTATGAATTGCGTTTTCCGATCCTCCTCCATACGTGTCGATAAATTTCTGACGTTGTGCGTCTGTCCAGCAATACTCTTCATTTTTCCCTTTCTTGCATAGATAGAGTGGAGGAGTAGCAATATACAAGTATCCATTTTGAATGAGCTGTGGCATATAACGGAAGAAGAATGTCATTATCAGTGTGTCGATGTGCGAACCATCGACATCGGCATCGGTCATAATGATAATCTTGTGATAGCGTAGCTTTTGGATATTTGCTGCTTTACTATCTTCTTCTGTTCCGATGGTTACACCAAGAGCTGTGTAGATGTTGCGTATCTCATCGCTTTCGAGTGCTTTGTGATACATCGCTTTTTCTACATTCAATATTTTACCTCGGAGTGGAAGAATGGCTTGAAATGCACGGTTACGGCCTTGCTTTGCTGTACCACCTGCCGAATCTCCCTCCACAAGGAATAGTTCGCAGCGGTTGGGGTCGCGATCAGAGCAGTCTGCCAGTTTACCTGGAAGCCCACCACCCGACATAGGCGATTTGCGTTGTACCATTTCGCGCGCTTTGCGTGCTGCGTGGCGAGCTGTTGCAGCCAGAATCACCTTGTCCACAATCATTTTTGCTTCTTTGGGGTGTTCTTCTAAGTAATAGCTCAATGCTTCGCCTACTGCTTGGTCTACTGCGCCACTCACTTCACTGTTGCCCAGCTTTGTTTTGGTTTGCCCTTCAAATTGAGGCTCAGCTACTTTCACAGAGATAACAGCTGTCAGTCCTTCGCGGAAGTCATCGCCCGAAATCTCAACTTTTACCTTATCGAGCATTTTACTCTCTTCGGCGTATTTCTTGAGTGTACGAGTCAAAGCACGGCGGAAGCCAGCTAAATGTGTACCTCCCTCGATGGTGTTGATGTTGTTTACATAAGAGTGTATGTTTTCTGCAAACCCCGTGTTGTACATAATAGCCACCTCGATAGGGATATTCTGTTTTTCGGTGTTCAGATAAATCACATCGTTGATAAGATGTTCGCGCGATGACTCTAAGTAGCGAACAAACTCTTTCAACCCTTCTTCCGAGTAGAAGATTTCTGATTTGAAAGAACCATCTTCGTTTATTACACGACGGTCGGTGAGGGTGATTCTGATGCCTGCATTCAAATAGGCAAGTTCGCGCAAGCGTCCTGCTAATATTTCGTATTTATATACAGTTTCGGTAAAGATACTTGCGTCGGGCCAAAATTGCTGATGAGTACCTGTATGATCGGAAACGCCAACCTCTTTTACATTGTAGAGCGGCTTCCCGATTTCGTATTCTTGTTGGTATATTTTTCCGTTTCGGAAGACTTGTGTCACCATACGAGTAGATAGCGCATTCACACACGACATACCTACCCCGTGCAAACCACCCGATACTTTGTATGAGCCTTTGTCGAACTTACCACCAGCGTGGAGCACGGTCATTGCTACTTCAAGAGCCGATTTTTTCTCTTTCTCGTGATAGTCTACGGGAATACCGCGACCGTTATCTTTTACTGTTATCGAGTTGTCTTCGTTGATGATTACATCGATTTGTGTACAGTAGCCAGCCAACGCTTCGTCGATGGAGTTGTCCACAATCTCGTAAACCAAGTGATGAAGTCCTTTGATACTGATGTCTCCAATGTACATCGCCGGACGCTTGCGAACAGCCTCCAAACCTTCGAGAACCTGAATGCTATCTGCCGAGTAGGAGCTGTTCTCTTGTGGGTTATTTTCTTCTATTTGTGAAAATAAGTCTTCAACCATAATTACTTTTCTATTATTTAGAATAACAGAGCAAAAATAGCAAAAAAAAACGAGTTGGAACCTATTCTTTTCTTTAAAACAGAGCCTTATTTTGTTTTATTAAAAAAGAATTGTGTACCAGTCCAATCCTGTGTAATAATCGCTGTTGTCGCGGAAGTTTATTTTGGCGCGACTCCAGTTGAAAGTCACGTGGGTTTCGTCTTGTTTCATAGGTGTGCCGTTTGTGTAGACGTTGATTTCGAGTTGGCCATCTGTGATTTCGTAGTATGGCTGCCACAATGGTACGGGAGATGATTGGTGGGTTTTTATCGTTAATGGCAAAGCCGTGTTGTAGTCCAGCTGGTTGTGAAAGCAAAGTCTATTTGTGGGGACGCTTTTTGCGACGCTTTCCACGCAATACTGCTTGTTTTCTTCTACGATGTTCACGGTGTGTAGTACAGTGCTTTCGTTATTGTTTTCGATTAGTTCTACTTGGTAAAGACCTTTGTCGACAAACCGAACCTCATAGATTGCATTTTCGCCATATTCGCTGTTGGCGGGAAGCATTTGCCACGGGGTGTCGTGGAGTGGTTTTCCAAACGTGTTGATTTTATACAAGATTCCTACCTTCACGGTGTCTTCGGATAGCTGTCTGATTTTTGCAACCTCAAAATAGAAATCTTCGATGGCGTATTTCTCTTCGTTGGTTTCGGCACATTGCCACAGGTCTACGATGCGTGCCAGCTCGGTGAGTTTGGCGGTGGTGCAGATGTGTCTTACGGCTTCACTGGCTATTTCGTGGCCAATTCTTGTTTCGCTGGGTTTCTCGTTGTACTCGTAGATGCAACTTTGTAGTGTAGAGCACAATAGTATAACTATGAATGTGTAAATTATATTTTTCATAATAGCCTGCTTGCTTAGTTATTAAATCGATATCCAAATCCAACTTTTACGAATCCCAACGTGCTGGCTCCCAATTCAAAAAAGCCGAAGTAAGTTTTTCCTATTGATATGCCAATTGGAATGAAATCGCCTGTGGCTGTAAGGTAGTTGTCGGTAGAAAAATTTCTATTTTTATTTTTCTCCGTACTTCTTTCCATTGTGTAGCCTATTCCCACTCCGATGCTGGAGTATAGTTTTACGAAGTTGCTTCTGAACCAATCGAAACGAACGATGGGGGTCAGCCCGATGAAGCGTGTGTGGTCTGTGTAGAGCAATGAATTGTCGTACGAACTGTATTGTCTTTGCCAAGTGGCGAGGTAGGTGGCGGTAGCTCCAAACGAAAGCCATTTCTTAAATTGATACTGATAGCCTAAGTTGATGGCTGGTGTGCCGCGCAGGTGTCCCCAGTAAGTGTGGTCGTGGAAGTAGCCGTTGTGGTAATCGAGCCCCCATTCGTGAAAAATGCGATGTGGCACCAAGGATGCACCAATGCTCAATCTCAATTCGTGTGGCTTGCTCAAGCCGTTGTTTTGTGCATATCCTTCGAGTGCGCATAGGCAAAGAAGCATTGTGAGTAGTGTTGCAATTTTTTTCATCTAATCAGTATAAATAGGTTAGTATCGTCTGTTCTTATCGTTCTATCGAAAAGATGTTTTTTCTGCCTGTATGTGTATGTACACAAAAAGCCGAATCTGTTAGGGGATTCAGCTCTTTATTGTATGAAGTATTGCTATTAAGCGATATTAAGCAAGTTTGTTAATGTAAACTGCCAACTTAGATTTCAAGTTGCTTGCTTTGTTTTTGTGGATAATGTTTGTTTTTGCAAGTTTATCCAATATTTTTGTTACTTTAGGTAACATTGCAGCAGCTTCTGCTTTTTCAGTAGTCGAACGAAGCTTTCTTACAGCGTTACGCATTGTTTTAGCGTAATATCTGTTGTGAAGTCTTCTTTTTTCTTCTTGTCTGATTCTCTTTAATGATGATTTATGATTTGCCATCTCGACTAATCTGTTTTAATTCGTTATTATTAGT